>CAIYXE010000263.1 GCA_903930095.1 uncultured Hyphomicrobiales bacterium | reverse complement strand
GGCCGCCATGCTGGTGATGAAGAACATCGACATCCACGCCAGCACAGCCATGACCGCGAAGGCTGTGGGCGTGACCCATAACTGCGGCGCTGCCTGCTGGGCGAAGTATGCCCCCGCCCCGATGCCCCCCGCGATGGCCAGCGTGAAGAGCAGCCAGAAGGTGAAGCCCAGATAGGCGATACGGTTCTTGGCGGTCGCCTTCCACGCGGTGCCCAGCGTGTAGTCGCTGTCACCCGTTGCGATGCCCGCCAGCCAGCTTGAGAGACGGTAGAAGGTGAACAGGGCCGAGAGGCCGAACAGCACGGCAAGTGCGATGCCCAATGGTTTCGCGGCGGGGCCGAACTGCGGCGCGAGGGCGGACGGGGCGACGGCGGAAAGGCCGTAGGCAGCACCTCCGTAAAGCGCCAGCACCAGAAGCAGCAGCACGAAGCCCGCGAGATAGCGCCAGACCACGCCGTCGAGCCTGACCCAGCGCAGGCGGCGCGGCGTCTCGTCCAGCAGCAGGCGGCGGTGCCAGTTCACCGCGATCGAGAAGGAGGCGAGCAGCACGCCTGCACCAAGTGCTGCCAGTGCCGCAATCTGCCCGCCGCTCAATGCCTTGAAGTCCGGCTGGCCATTGCGGAAGACGACGAACCAGACGAGTGCCACAAGCGGCGAGAGCAGCACGAGCCACGCCAGCGCCAGCCTCAGGCCGAAGAAGAAATGGCGGAAGGCGGCGGCAATCGAGAACTCGATGGCCTCCATGGGGGCGAGGCTGCGGCGGGTTGGTTCGGTCATGCGGGTCACGGTCCGGCAAAAGCGTTGAGGGAGGGTAGCAGGAAAAAGGCGGCCACCGCCACGGCGATGGCGGCGAGGTTGAGGACAAGCAGCAGCAGCCCCAGCCTGCCGCCACCCGCATACCAGGCATAGGCAGACTTCGCGACGCTGTTGACGGCGATGGCGGTGAGCACCGCCGCCACGCCCGCAGCATCCGGCGCGCCCATGCCGGCGACAGAGAGTGTTACGGCATCAACATCCACAAGGCCCGAGATCGCCGCAACGGCAAGCAGCCCGCCATCGCCATAGACGCTCCGGGCGATGCCGGCGGCCAGCATGACGGCGGCCAGGATAGCGCCGAAGCGCAGCACCTCTGGCAGCAGGAAGGGGTTCTTGTGGACCAGCCCCTCGGGTCCGGCGGCACCCTTGTTGTCGCGGCCGATCAGCAGATACGCCGCGAGGCCCTGGAACAGGGCGGCAGCCAGCAGCGGCACGGCGAGCGCCAGCGCGAGTGCCAGGTTCAGGACGCTCGCCAGAACCAGGACGCGCAGCAGCATGACGCCGCCTGAGGAAAGGATCGCGCCCGCGAGCAGCGCAATGCGCGGCACATTCTCCCGCGCCAGCCGCGCCAGGGTGAGCGTCACCACCGTGGAGGACACGAGGCCACCCACCGCGGCCGCCAGCACCAGCCCGCGCGACGGGCCGATGAGCTTGACCGCCACGTAGCCGAGGAAGGAGATGGCTGCGATGAGGATGGTGATGAGCCACAATTCATGCGGGTTGAGCGCTCCCCACGGGTCGAGCGCGCGGTCCGGCAGCAGCGGGAGGGCGATGAAGGTCATGGCGCCAAGCAGCAGCCCGGAACGCAGCTCGTCCCATGTGATGCGCGCCAGGAAGCCGTGGAGCTGGCGCTTGTAGGCCAGCAGCCCCACGGTGGCGACGCCTGCGCCCGCGGCAATGGCCATCTCGCCCAGCACGGCTGCCGCGCCCAGCATAAATGTCAGGAGCGCGGCGACCAGGGTGGTGGCGCTGTAGTCGTGCCCGCGTTCTCCCTCGCGCCACATGAATGCGGCGAGAACCGCCCCCGTGAGCACGAAGCCGGCGGCGATCAGGATGCGGTCACCCCCCAGCGACAGCATGCCGAAGATGCCGCCCAGCAGCCCGATCAGCGAGAAGGTGCGGATGCCCGCCGTGCGATGCCCCTCGCCCTCCTCCCGCTCCTTCCAGCCGCGCTCAAGGCCGATGACGAAACCCAGCGCCAGAGCCAGCCCGAGACGGGTTGCAAGTTCGTAAAGGTCCATGCCGCCAGCCTACATGATCGGCAGTGGCCTGCCGAGGCCCGTCAGCGCCCGCCGGATAGGTTCAGGATTGCGCCCGTCACATAGGAGGCGGAGGGCGGCTTGCGCGATCTCATCCGGCGTACCGGCGTGCTTCATCGGCAGGTTATGGGCGAAGCTTGCGCCGCGGTGCCCGATGCTCAGGCCCCCAGGCTCTCCCTGACCCGCTCCTGGAAGTAATGGACGCCCTGCTCGTGGCGCGGCGACAGCGGGCCGGCGCTGTAGTTTCCCGCCTCATAGTTGCGGTGGGTGCGAACGCAGATTTCATAGTCCTCGCGCACCACGGCGAGGTTGCGCGCGATGGTGTCGCTGCGCGTCTCGTCCAGCGCCGGAGAAAGGTCGGCGAAATAGAAGTGGTAGAGCTGCTCGGTGCGGTCAGTGCCGATGGGGTTGATGCGCGAGGTGTTCATGCCGCCCTCGAAGAGGGAGAGGGTCCAGTTGGGCCACATCCACAGCCACTTGCCGCGATAGAAGAGACCCTCGCGCGGGGGTGCGGTCATGCGGATGAAGCCCTTGTGGGCGGTGGTCTTGAACTCCTCGAAGTTGATGGCGGCGAAGAACTTCGGGTGGATGCCGGGGATGTGGTAGCCCTCGACGAAATTGTCGGTGTAGATTTTCCAGTTGGCGTCGAAGTTCACCGTTTCGGAGCGCACGGAGAGATAGGTTTCGATCGGCTCATCCGCCAGTTCCGCCACGAGTTCGCCAAGCTGCGAGAGCAGGTCTTCCTGCGGGTCGATCGCAACGAAGAGGAGGCCGCGCCATTCGGCCACGCGGATCGCTTCGAGCGGCCAGTCCTCCGGCTTGAAGTCCGGCTCCGTGCCGAACCAGGGCGCGTTCAGGAGGCGGCCATCATCGGCGAAAACCCATTGGTGGTAGGGGCAGCGGATGGTGGCGCAGCGGCCCGTACCCTCCTCCAGCAATTGCGCGCCGCGGTGGCGGCAGACATTGCGGAAGGCGCGCAATTCACCATCGCGGCCCCTGATGGCGAAGACCTTGATGCCGGCAATGTCCGCCGCGACATACTGGCCGCGCTCGGCCACCTGCGCGGCAGGCCCCAGCATCTGCCAGGTCCGGGCGAAGATTTCGCTGCGCTCGCGCGGCAGGATGGCGGGATCGACATAGAAGCGCGGGTCGAGATTGAGCATGTGGGACACTCCTCCTCGCGGGAGAGTGCCCCAGCCATGGCGGCTATTCAATATCCTCGATCACCTGGTCACCGCCGCCCTTCACCTTGTGGGCGAGGGACGCCTGGATGAATTCCTCGACTTCGCCGTCCAGCACGTCACCCGGCGCAGTGGAGGTGTGGCCGGTGCGCAGGTCCTTCACCAGCTGATAGGGCTGCAGCACATAGGAGCGGATCTGGTGGCCCCAGCCGATGTCGGTCTTCTTGGCGTTGGCCGCGTCGATCTTCTCCTGCTGCTTCTGAAGCTCCATCTCATAGAGGCGGGCTTTGAGCATCTTCAAGGCCGTGGCGCGGTTCTTGTGCTGGGAGCGTTCGGCCTGGCAGGCGACGATGATGCCGGTGGGCACATGCGTGATGCGAACGGCGGAGTCGGTGGTATTGACGTGCTGGCCGCCGGCGCCGGAGGCGCGGTAGGTGTCGATCTTCAGGTCGGACTCGACCACCACGATGTCGATGTTGTCGTCAACCACCGGATAGACCCAGACGGAGGCGAAAGACGTGTGGCGGCGGGCGTTCGAATCATAGGGCGAAATGCGCACCAGACGGTGCACGCCCGATTCGGTCTTGAGCTTGCCGTAGGCGTTGTGGCCCTTGATCTGCAGCGTGCAGGATTTGATGCCCGCCTCTTCGCCCGGATGCTCGTCCAGCACTTCGGCCTTGTAACCGTATTTGTTGGCGTAGCGCATATACATGCGCATCAGCATCGAGGCCCAGTCCTGGCTCTCGGTACCGCCCGCGCCCGCGTTGATCTGGAGATAGGCGTCATTGCCGTCAGCCTCGCCGGAGAGCAGCGTCTCGATCTCGGTTTCGGCCACCTTGGGCTTGAGCGAGAGGAGCGACTTCTCGGCTTCCGTGACGATTGACTGGTCGCCCTCCATCTCGCCCATCTCGATCAGCTCGGTGTTGTCGGCGATCGAGCGTTCGAGGTCCTGGATCATCTTGATCCGGCTGTCGAGATCCTGCCGCTTGCGCATGATCTCCTGCGCCTTCTGGGGATCGTTCCAGATCGAGGGGTCTTCGGACTTGGCGTTCAGTTCGGCGAGACGGCGGAGGGCATTGTCCCAGTCAAAGATGCCTCCTCAGCAGCCCGATGGACTGCTTCATGTCGTCGACGAGCGACGAGATTTCAGCGCGCATGTTACCTGCTCAGATTGAAAGTGTGTCGAAGGCGCTCAATAGAGGCCGCCGCCCTGCCCCGTCAACCCGGGATCGGCGGGGGCAGGCGCCGCAGGTGTGGCCTCCTGCGACGGCGGCACCAGCACGACTCCCCCGTCAGGGTTCTGTGCCGCGGCGGTCACCGTCTGCTCACCGATGATCTTGGTCGAATCCGGCGGCTCGTCACCCGGCTTGAAGGCCTCAAGGATCACACCTTCCTGGCCGAAGATGGCGCGCTTGCCGGACTGGGCGTCAATCGGCATCAGCTCGATGGCGCGCGGCACGCGGAAGGGCGTTGCCGGCTTGTCGCGCAGCGCCATGCGCATGAAGTCTGCCACGATGGGGGCGGCAAGCTCGCCGCCCGTGCGGCCGCGGCCCATCGGCTGCGGATTGTCGTAGCCGATATAGGTGCCGACCACCAGGTCGGGGGTGTAACCGATGAACCACGCGTCGCGCTCGTCGTTCGACGTGCCGGTCTTTCCGGCCACGGGCTTGCCGACGAGCTTCATCCGCTTGCCGGTGCCGCGCTCGACCACGCCCTCCATCATCGAAGTGATCTGGTAGGCGGTATAGGGGCTCATGACTTGCTCGCGCACATCGAGCAATTCGGGCTCGGGGAGGCCGGGATTCCACGCCTCGGTCGAGCAGCCGGCACAATCGCGCTTGTCGTGGCGGAAGATGGTGCGGCCGTAACGGTCCTGGATGCGGTCGATCAGCGTGGCCTGGACTGCCTTGCCGCCGTTGTCGATGATGGCGTAGGCGGTCACCATTCTGAGCAGCGTCGTCTCGCCCGCGCCCAGCGCCATCGCCAGCTGGCGCGGCAGGCTGTCGTAGACGCCAAGCCTCGTCGCGAGGTCGATGATCTTGGTCATGCCGAGCTCGTCGGCGAGGCGCACCGTCATGACGTTGCGCGACTGTTCGATGCCGCGGCGCAGCGTCGAGGGTCCGTAGAACTTGTTCTGGTAGTTCTTGGGCTTCCACATCGAGCCGTCCGCCATCTTGAACTCCACCGGCGCGTCGAGCACCACGGAGGCTGGCGAATAGCCGTTGTCGAGCGCCGCCGCGTAAACGATCGGCTTGAAGGACGATCCCGGCTGGCGCATGGCCTGGACGGCGCGGTTGAACTGGCTGCGCCCATAGGAAAAGCCACCGACCATGGCCAGCACGCGGCCCGTGTGCGGATCCATGGCCACCAGCGCCCCGTCAACATCCGGCATCTGCATCAGGTGGAAATCGCCGGCGTCCTTGGCGGGCGCGACATAGACGATGTCGCCCGGTTTGAGCACGGAGGAGACCGCCTTCACCTCAGGGCCGAGCTTCGAGCCGTCGACATAGGCGCGCGCCCACTTGACGTGCTCGAGGGTCATCCGTCCCGTCTCCCGCTCGCCCGAGAGCTTGCCGTCGGGCATGGTTCTCGGCTGTAGCCCGATCCGGGCCTCCGCGTCATTGACGTCGAGAACGATGGCGAGCCGCCAGGGGGCCACGTCGGCTGGCACCTTGCGGTCCTTCAGCAGGTCGCCCCAGTCGGCTTCGGCGCCGAGTTCACGCGTGGCCACGGGGCCGCGGAAGCCGCGCTTGCGGTCAAGCCCGAGCAGGCCCCTGGCCAGCGCCTGGCGGGCGTAGAGCTGCAGCTTGGGATCAAGCGTGGTGCGCACCGAGAGCCCACCCTTTTCCAGCTTGTCCTTGCCATAGATCACGATGAGCTCGCGGCGCACCTCCTCCGCGAAGCTTTCCGCCGCGAAGAGCTGGGCGCCGAACGGCCGCGGGTTGACCTCGAGGGGCTTGGCCTGGGCCTGCTTCATCTCCTCTTCGGTGATGTAGCCGTTCTCGAACATCTGGAGCAGAACCCAGTTGCGCCGCTCCGTGGCGCGCTGCTTCTGGCGGAAGGGGTGGTAGTTGTTGGGCCCCTTCGGCAAAGCCGCGAGATAGCCGAACTCCTCCAGCGAAAGCTCGTCCAGCGACTTGCCGAAATAGTTGAGGGAGGCGGCGGCGACGCCATAGGAATTGAGACCCAGGAAGATCTCGTTCAGGTAAAGCTCAAGGATCCGGTCCTTGGAGAAGGTCTGCTCGATGCGCTGAACGAGCAGCGCCTCCTTGAGCTTGCGATCAATCGAGCGCTCGTTGGTGAGCAGGAAGTTCTTGGCCACCTGCTGGGTAATGGTGGACGCGCCGACGATCTGCCCCTTGCCGGTGAACTTCACCTGCGCATAGCGGTAGGCGGCCGCCGCGATGCCCTGCCAGTCGAGACCCGAATGGGTGAAGAAGGTCTTGTCCTCGGCCGATATGAAGGCCTCGATCAGGCGCCTGGGCATCTGGTTCACGGGCACGAAGAGCCGGCGTTCCTGGGCATACTCGGCGAGGAGAGAGCCATCCGCGGCGTGGATGCGGGTCATGACGGGCGGCTCGTAGTTGGCGAGCTGCTTGTAGTCCGGAAGATCCCTCGAGGCGTGCCAGATCACATAGCCGGCAGCCCCCGCGCATGCGAGGAACACGAAGAAGCCAACCGTGAAGAGCCAGCCGAGAAAACGAAGCATTCCGAGTGCGCCACCTGCTAAAGATCCAATCCGCCCGATATCACAGCCGGGGGACCCTTCTGAAGTGAATTCGCTAGGGGTGGATTGTGGCCACGAGGTGGCAGAGCCTGCCCTGGGTCAGGGGCTGTTCGCCGCGAGCTGGCGTGAGAAGAATTTCTCGATGGCACGCGCCATCGCCTTGGCCACTTGTTCCCGCCAGGCTGGATCGTTCAGCTGCTTTTCGTCCTGACGGCTCGACAGGTAGCCGAGCTCGACCAGCACCGAGGGCACGTCCGGCGCCTTCAGCACCACGAAACCGGCGGACCGCATGGGCTTTCCCGTGAAGGGTGTAACGGGCTTCATCTCTGCAACCGCCTTCTTGGCAAAAACGAGGGCGTGGGTCTTCGATTCACGTTGAACGAGGTCGATCAGGATGTCCGTCACCTCCTCGCTCTCAGCCTCCAGATGGATGCCGGCGATGATGTCGGCGCGGTTTTCCTTGTGGGCGAGTGCCTCGGCCTCGGCATCCGACGCCTTCTCGGAGAGGGTATAGATGGTGGCGCCCCTTGCCTCGGGCCCGCGCACCGTGTCGGCGTGTATGGCGATGAACAGATCGGCCTGGTTTTCCCGCGCCACACGAACCCGGTCCCGGAGCGAGAGGAAGCTGTCGTCCGCGCGGGTCATGACGACATCGACCTTGCCGGAGGCCTCGAGCACCCGCTTCAGTTCCAACCCATAAGCCAGCACCACGTCCTTCTCCCGCGTTTTGCGGAAGCCGATGGCGCCCGGGTCGATGCCGCCATGGCCGGGGTCGATCACGACGAGGCGCCGGCCCTCCGGCCGCATGCGCACAGGCTCATCCACGGGAAGGGCGCTGGCCTCGCTGCCGGGGCGCGGCCTGGGCTTCGGGACGATGGCGTCCGCCGCCTCGCCGATGGCGGCAAGCGATAGGGCCTCGTCGGCCTTCAAGCGGCGGGCGAATTCTTTTTCATCCGTCCTGACGAGATCGACGACGATGCGGGCCGGCTGCCCGTCTTTCGGCTCCAGCAGAAATGATTTCTCGATGAGCACCGGACCACGGGTGTCCAGCACGATTCGGGAACGGCCCTCGGCCACGGGCCCGTAGCGGAACTCGCTGACAAGCCCCAGCGTGCTGCGGCCCGCTTCGGGCGCAAGCGCAAAGGCAACCGCCGGAAGGTCGATCATCACCCGGTAGGGATCGGGAAGCACATAGGCGGTGAAGCCCACCGGAGCGGTGAGGTCTGCCACGAAACGGGTGCGGTTCTCGTCGCCCGCCACCCTGGCGGCGATGGCCGAGGGCGCGCCGGAAGTCTCCGCCGCCACGGGCTGGGCGCCAGGCAGAACCAGCAGAATCAGCGCAGCCATGACGGCCGCTGCCAGCAGGCGGGCGGCGGCCAGTGTCACGGGCAAGGCTGTGCTGATGCGCATTGGTCGGGACGGGCTCTGCATGTCGGGAACTCTGCGGCCAAGGCTAGGCCGTATAGGGTTAATCAATGGTTTCCCCGAAGGCGCCAGGCGGCCTTCGGGGAACAGGACGACGGGAAAGCTTGCATTCGCGGACCCCTCCCCCTAAAAGGCGCGGGTCTCCCGAGTGTCAGGGCCGCAGATCCGCGGCGGATATCACCGGGCGTCAGATTTCGCGGAGAGCGAGGGTCCGGTGGCATCACGTGCCAGCCTCGCTTCACGCGGCTAGAGCGCGGTCCCACAGGGGGACCGGCCGCTCGTCAAACCGTTTCGCCGAGGCGGAACATGAAGGACAATCTTGGGCATGTCCCACGCCACGACGAGAGCGCTGCAGGAGGTTCGGCCAATGCCGGGTCCGGCAGCAAGTGTTTCTCCGTCGCTGAGGCCATCCGGCATGCCCCATTCGCGCTGCAGCACCCCCAGATCCCTGAGGCCTCTCCGGTCCGGAGCGGAGAACCTGTCGGCTTTGCCGTGCTGGCGCAGAGGAATTTACCCATGGGCAGCAAGATGCTCATCGATGCAAGCCACCCCGAAGAGACGCGTGTTGTCGTCATCAAGGGGAACCGCATCGAGGAATTCGACTTCGAAAGCGCCTCCCGCCGCCAGCTGAAGGGCAATATCTACCTCGCCAAGGTGACGCGCGTGGAGCCATCGCTCCAGGCCGCCTTTATCGAATACGGCGGCAACCGGCATGGCTTCCTGGCCTTCTCGGAAATCCACCCTGACTACTACCAGATCCCGCTTGCCGACCGCCTGGCCCTGCTTCAGGCGGAGGAAGAGGAACACGCCCGCGAGAACGAGGAAGACGACGAGGAGGCCGACAACGGTCACCGCGGCCAGCGCCGCGGCCGTGACCGTGACCGCCGCCGCCGCAGCGAACCCGAGGATACGGGCGGCGAAGTCACATCCGTCGCCGAAGACCATGATGGCGACACCCGCGAGCCGACCGCCGAAGACCATGAAGGCGAAGCCAGCTACGCCTATTCGGTTGAAGAGCCCGTGGACGAGACCAGCGGGGCTGACGACGAGGGCGAGACGCCCGAGGACGAGGGCACGCCACGCGCCGAGCCCATGGCAATCAGCCACGACGACCCCTCCATTTCAGAGCCGGTCGATCCCGACACCTCGGGCACGGAGCCTGAGGACCACGCAGACGCCGCCGCAGGCGAGCGCGAGGCGCAGCTCGAGGCGGAAGCCATCGCCCCTGCCCCTGGTTCCGAGCACGGCATGCCGGGTGAACTCGGCAACGGAATCGAGGAAGTGGGCGAGGACCCGGAAACCGCCCGCGTCGAGTCGATCGGTGCGGAAGACGCACTCGAGGAAGTTCCCCAGCGCCGCCGCAAGGTGCAGCGCAAGCAGTACAAGATCCAGGAAGTGATCAAGCGCCGCCAGGTGATCCTGGTGCAGGTCGTCAAGGAAGAGCGCGGCAACAAGGGTGCGGCGCTGACCACCTATCTCTCGCTCGCCGGGCGCTATTGCGTGCTGATGCCCAACACCGCGCGCGGTGGCGGCATCTCCCGCAAGATCACCGATTCCGGTGACCGCCGCCGCCTGAAGGAAGTGGCGAAGGAAATCGAGGTGCCGCAGGGCATGGGGCTCATCGTGCGCACCGCCGGCGCCCAGCGCACCAAGACCGAAATCAAGCGCGACTATGACTACCTTCTGCGCCTGTGGGAATCGGTGCGGGATCTGACGCTGAAGAGCCAGGCCCCGGCCCTTGTCTATGAGGAAGGCAGCCTGGTGAAGCGGGCAATCCGCGATCTCTACACCAAGGACGTGGATGAGGTGATCGTCGAGGGCGATGACGCATATCGTGAAGTGAAGGACTTCATGAAGATGCTGATGCCCAGCCACGCCAAGAACGTGAAGCCCTACAAGGACTCGCGCCCGCTGTTCTCGCGCTACCAGGCCGAAAGCCAGCTCGACGGGCTCTATTCGCCCACCGTCACCCTGCCATCCGGCGGCTACATGGTGATCAACCAGACGGAAGCACTCGTCTCGGTCGACATCAACTCCGGCAAGTCGACGCGCGAGCACAACATCGAGGACACGGCCCTTCGCACCAACCTCGAGGCCTCCGATGAGATCGCCCGCCAGCTTCGCCTGCGCGACCTGGCCGGGCTTGTTGTCATCGACTTCATCGACATGGAGGAAAAGCGCAACAACCGCAATGTTGAGCGCCGCCTCAAGGAAGCGCTGAAGAACGACCGCGCGCGCATCCAGGTCGGCCACATCAGCCATTTCGGCTTGCTCGAAATGTCGCGTCAGCGCCTGCGCCCGGGCCTTCTCGAAGGCTCCTCGCGCACCTGTCCGCATTGCGAGGGCCGCGGCATCGTGCGCTCTGTCTCCTCTTGCGGACTGTCCGTGCTGCGGGCGATCGAGGAGCACCTCATCGCGAGGAAGCCCGAGAACCTGACCGTCAAGTGCACCCGTGAGATCGCCTTCTACATCCTCAACGAGAAGCGCGATAACCTGCTCTCGATCGAGACCACTTACGGCATCTCGGTGTTCATCGTGCCCAGCGACGAACTCAAGGGCTCGCAGGCCCTGATCGAGCGCGCGCCCGAGCGCAACACCCCGCCGCGCAAGGTGGTTTCAGCGCCCGTGCGCATCGATTCCGCCTTCGAGGAGGAGGAAGAGGACGACGAAGGCGCTGGGGCACCCGAAATGGAGGAGGCCGCCGAGGCCGAAGCCGATGGCGGGGATGACGACGGCGGCGAAGAGCGCCAGCAGCAGGCCAATGGCGACCGTCCGGAAGGTGGCAAGCGCCGCCGCCGCCGCCGTGGCCGCCGCGGCGGGCGCAACCGCGAAGATCAACAGCCCGGGCAGCAGGAGATGGGCGAGGACGGCATGCCGTCTTCCGCCATGCCGGGCGAGACGGATGAGGGCGAGGACGCAGACGACGCGGACCAGCCCGGCATGCCGTCAGGCAACACCGTGACCGCAGCGGGCGACGATGCGGCCGAGGCCACCACCGGGGATGGCGGCGAGCGCGGACGCTCCGGCCGCCCCCGCCGGGACCGTTGGGGCCGTGGCCGTGGCCGTGGCGAGGACCGTGGCCGGCGCCCGGGCCGCGGCAGCGGCGACGCAGAGGAGAAACCCGTGCGCGAAGAGGCAGCGGAAGCTGTGTCCGCGCCGCCCGCAGCAGCAGCCGCAGACGCACCCGCCGCCCCCTTGCAGCCTGCCCCACAGCCGGCGCCGGTTGCAGACGCTGCACCCCAGGCCGAACCGGCCCGCCGCTGGCAGCCGCCAGCGCCCACGATTGCCCCTGCTCCCGCCGAACGCAAAACCGGCTGGTGGAGCAAGAAGACCTGACGGCCACAAGCCGCGAAGCCGTTAAAAACAAAGAGCCCGGCGCAAGGCCGGGCTCTTTTTCGTTCAGTGGCGTGTCCCGTCAGAAGGACTGGGGCATGTTGCGCTCGGCCATGAAGCGGTCGAACTCCTCCTGGTCCTTGGCGCGGCGGACCCTTTCGACGAAGTCGCGGAAGGCCTTCTGGTCCTCCTCGAGCTTGCGGCGCTCCTCCTCCAGACGCTTGATCTGCTCGCGCTTGTAGGCGTCGAAGGCGGCATTGCCGGAGCCCGCGAAGCCATAGGAGGTGGCAGAGGATTTCCAGCCCGAGACGTCAGGCATCTTGAACCCGGCCCAGGGCGCACCGCCGCGCTCAGCCGAGCCCTTCCACATCTCGCCGTTTTTCCACTTGAGGAACAGAGCGATAAGCCCCAGGGGCCAGAATACCACGAAGCCGGCAACCATGGCGCCGATCTCCCACGCCGACCAGCGTGTGAAGCCGATCCGGCGCTCGACCGGGGCAGGCTGCGATTCAAAACCGGGCTGAGCCGTGCTTGTCATTTTCAACTTTTTCCTCTCTCAAGAGTTGACGGTCATTGAGGTGGGAATGCCGGAGCCCCGCTTCAATAGAAAATCGGCGCCGCGGCCTTCAGGCTTCGCCGGGGTTGCCAAACCGGCCCGGAATGCTAACCCTCCGGAACCTGACCTGCCGAGGAGTGTCCCGCCCATGACCCAGCACCACAAGATTGCCATGCTGACTGCCGGGGGCCTGGCACCCTGCCTCTCCTCCGCCGTTGGCGGCCTGATCGAGCGCTACTCGGAGGTGGC
>CAIYXE010000262.1 GCA_903930095.1 uncultured Hyphomicrobiales bacterium | reverse complement strand
CTTTCCGCCGTCGCCCCGTCCGCCCTCGCGCCGCAGTTCGGCCCCGCCGCGAAACCATTGGGCATCGCACTTGCCGTGCTGTTCGGCCTCTCGGCCCTGTTCACCTTCTACCGTCTCTCAAGCTGGCTGGCGGGCATCGCCACGGGTGACAGCGACTACACGCTGGGCACCGCGTGGAAGGCGACCGCCAAGAACCGCATCGCCTATCTGGGCTTCACCTTCTGGCTCCTCTTCACGCTGGCCATAGCGGGGGGCATCGGGGCGGGGGCATACTTCGCCCAGCAGGCAGCGCCGCAGCCATGGGTCAAGCCCACGGCCTTCGCGGTCATGGCCGTGCTGGCGTGGATGTCGATGTTCTTCATCACGAGCGTGGCGGCCAGCCATTACCGGGCCTTCTGCAGCCGCTCGTGAGCCTTCGCAATATGGATGAGAAAACACTTTAAGGTTGTTCGCCGGCCCTTTGTGTAGCATTTTCAAGCTGGACACGGGAGGAGGGGGGAACAGCCGCCATGATCGTCTTCAGCACCACAGAGGCGGCGGGCATGGCCTTGCGGCTCACATTCGGCAATCTCGCAGCGTCACTCCGGATCGCTTTGCCATGGCTGCTTGTGCTGGCCGTGACGCCGGTCATCCTCACCCTGCTGTTTCCAGGTTACCGGATCGTACCCCAGTTCCCGGATTTCAGCACGCTTGCCACCAACCCGGCTCCTGCTGGAAATTCCTGGCTGGCAGACCTCACCTATTTCGTGGTCTCCGTCATCGCGGCATCGTCGATTGCCGTGTGCTGGCAGCGTTACCTCCTGCTCGACAGTGACGGCAGCGAGGACTTCCTCAGGCTCGACTGGCCCGTGTGGCGCTATATCGGAAATGTCCTGCTGCTCAACCTCCTGATTTTCGGCGCGGCATTTCTTGTCGGATTGGTGGGAGGTTTCGTCACGGCCATTTTCGCCGCGGTGGTTGGTGCAATACCAGCGCTTATCGTATCGGCTGTGATCGGCATCTTTGTACTGAGCTGGATCGTGTTGGCTGCCTACCGGCTCGGCGTGAAACTTCCGGCCGTTGCCATCGGCATTGAAGGTTACGGTTTCCGGGAAGCTTGGGCCGACACACGGGAGCGCGGCCTAAGGCTCTTGGGATTTTCACTGATTTGCGGCGTGGTGTTTCTCGGCATCCTGCTGCTCGGAATGTTGGTGGTGTTCGGCGCCATCACCGTATTCGGCATGTCGAGCGTGCTCACCGCCGCCGTGGCGGTGGCCGCTTCGGTCGCCATCGTGTGGCTTATCGCCGTCTTCAATGCATCATGCATGGCCGTCCTCTACGCCATCCTCGCAGAGGGCCGGGAAATCTAATCCGTGCCTGCGCGGCAAACCATGTTCGGACCCGGGGAAAAGAAGAGAATTCGCGCTGTTCCGACCGCTTTCCGGGCCGTGATCCTTACTTGCAAAAATCTGGGGACGGCATTTTCATTATCATGGCCATGGCTGGCCCTGCTCATGACGGTGGCAATACCCGTCAATCTTCTATTTGCGGGGTGGTGGGAGCCGCCCGGAGGCGGCTATCTCGCGGATGAGTCGTCGTTTCGTAACGTCGCATTGATCTACATGCTCTGTGTTGCGCTCATCAGTCTGACGTTTGCGTCGATAGCGGTGAACTGGCATAGATACCTGCTGCGCGGCGAGTGTGCCAGTGGCTGGAGCCGGTTGAGGCTGGACGCGCCGGTGTGGGTCTACTTCGCCTCTCTTTCCGTCATCCAGGTTCTGACCCATATGGCAATCGGAATGCTCTGGTTTCTCCACTTGTTTGTCGGGTTTGCGGTCGGGGTCGGCGAAGATCTGGCCGATACGCGCCATTTTGCCATTCGTGCCGCCATGGTCCTGCTGCTGATCTTCGTGTTGTTGGGCTCCCTGCTGCTGCGCGCCTGCATCGCGCTGCCTGGACTTGGCGAACCGGCTCATCGCTATAGATGGAGTGACAGCCGCGGACACACATTCCAGCTGTTGGTCCTTACGGTATTGCTCGGGATTGTCTTTGTGTTCTGTGGTGCGGCAACACTCTTTGCGATGACCGCCTTATCAGCGTTCGACCCATACCTCGGACCACCCGGTATGAGTCTTGGACGATCGGTTTTCAGTCTGGGCGGAGCATGGTTCATCGTCCTGACCTGCGCGACGTGCGTCACCATTCTCTACGCCGCCTTCGCCGAAGGCCGCGAGGTATAGAGCGTTCAAGCCCACAGCCTTCGCGGTCATGGCTGTGCTGGCGTGGATGTCGATGTTCTTCATCACGAGCGTGGCGGCCAGCCATTACCGGGCCTTTGCCGAGCGTCCTTGAGGCTCACGCCACAGCGGGAAGCCTGCTGCGGACAGATTGTGGCAGCAGCCCCATGAAGGCGCGGCGGAGCGGCCGCCAGGCGGCAGACAGCATGAGCACCACCGCCCCCACCGCCAGCGTCGAGAT
>CAIYXE010000261.1 GCA_903930095.1 uncultured Hyphomicrobiales bacterium | reverse complement strand
GAACATCACCTCAGGCCCGCACCCTCTCGACCATGACTCACTGCGCCAGAAGGTGACGCTCCCGGCGGAGGCCACTTCCATCAAGGGCATGAAGATCGCCTATTCCGTGGACTTGGGCTACGTGCCGGTCGAGACGGAGGTGCAGCGCAACATGCTGGCCGCGCTGGATGTGTTCCGCCAGCTGGGGGCGAAGGTCGAAGAGGTGGACATCGGCTGGACCGGCGACGTGGAGGCGAATGGCCTGCACTGGTACAACACCATGCATTTCGGCCGCCAGACCATCTGGCAGCGGAAGGAATTCGCCGACCTCATGACTGACTACGCGCTGAAATTCGCCGATGCCGCGCGCAAGGCGACCGGTATCGACGACGTGCACAAGGTCTTCGAGCAGGCGCACCAGATGTATCAGACGCTGGGACCCGTTCTCGCCAGCCATGACGTCTTCATCTGTCCGACCAACAACGCCCCGTCGGTCAAGGCCGACCATGATCCCTTCGACCCGCATTTTACTGTCGCGGGCCGGAAGGTTGATCCCGAATACGGCTGGGTGATGACCCACCAGTTCAACATGCTGCACAATTGCCCGGTGCTGTCCGTGCCGTCAGGCCATGCCGCGACGGGCGTTCCGACCGCGATCCAGATCGTGGGCCGCACCTTCGACGATCAGCGCGTCTTCAAGGCGGCGCTGGCTTACGAAGAGGCGGTGGGCGGCTGGTACACGGGAAGGAACAAGCGCCCCATGCTGTGAGGCCGGTGGCAAAGCGGGGGCGCAACGAAACCTATCGCATGAATATTTTCCTTGACATTCCCACAAAAGGAGCTATGTTCGCGTCATGGGCTGGTCACTCACCATCGGTCGGATCGCAGGAACGGACATCCGGCTCCACTTCACCTTTCTTCTGTTCCTCATCTGGATCGGGGTCACCGACTATCTGATGCGCGGCGCGGCCGCGGCCCTGGACACGGTGGTCTTCATCCTGCTCGTCTTCCTGTGCGTGACGCTGCATGAATTCGGCCACATCGCCATGGCGCGGCGCTTCGGCATCAAGACGCCGCAGGTGGTCCTCTCGCCCATCGGCGGCATCGCCAGCCTCGAACGCATGCCGGAAAAGCCGAAGCAGGAACTGCTGGTGGCAATCGCCGGCCCGCTGGTGAACGTGGTGATCGCCCTGCTGCTGATGGCGGGCTTCGGCATCGGCCTCACCGGCATCGACGGATCCGGCTTCGACACGGCAACACTGGCTGAGCGGCTTCTGGTGGTCAATGTCGTGCTGGTGCTCTTCAACATGGTGCCGGCCTTCCCCATGGACGGCGGGCGCGTGCTGCGCGCCCTTCTGGCGATGAACATGGGCATGCCGAAGGCCACAGCACTCGCCGCCCGCATCGGCCAGGGCTTCGCCTTCCTCTTCGTGCTGCTCGGGCTGTTCTACAACCCCATCCTGGTGCTGGCCGGCGTCTTCATCTATTTCGCCGCGGCCTCGGAGGAGCAGACAGCCGCCTTCACGGGCTTCGCCTCACGCCTCAAGGTCAGGGATGCGATGGAACCATCGCCGGTGCTGCTCTCGGCGGAGGAGCCCCTCTCCAACGCGGTCGATGCGCTGCTCTCCTCGCCGCAGAAGGAGTTTCCCGTGGTGGATGAAGACGGCCGCGTCGCCGGGCTGCTCGACCGTGACGCGATGATCATCGGCCTGCGCGACCAGGGCGCCATGGCCGCGGTGGGCACGGTCATGCGCGCCTCGGAACCGCTTTTCGCCGATCAGCCCCTCGTCGAAGCCTTCACGCACATGCGCAAGGGCGGCGGAAAGGCAGCGGTGGTGCTGGACGCGGAGGGCAAGGTGGCAGGCATCCTCACCAACGACAACATCGCCGAAATGATGATGGTGGAAAACGCCCGGCCCGGCTGGCGGTTCACAAGGCGATGAGACTTCGAGGAAACGCACTCAGTCGATAGCGTATCCAAACGTCTCAAAATCCTGCCTGTAGAGGCTATTCACGGCGTCGCGCGCCCTTTGCGAGTAGAATGCGTTTACCTTGTTAGCCGCCGATGTTGCCCGCTTCTTGACGCTGTGGGGTGAGTGGAAGTCCGGCCGGCCGTGTGGTTTCAACTTTGCATTTGCAATAACCTTCTCCATGTCCTCGGCCATGTTCTCCACTTTTCCGATGAAAGAGAACTGATCCACGGGTTTGTAGAGAAGGTCGATCTGCGGCCACCAGTGCCGGTTGGCATGCAGGCCGCCCGACTGGAGGTAATCGAGGAATGCCTCGAAGCCTTCCACCGTTGCCGCCTGGCCGGATCCGGGTGTTGCTGCGTAAAGGGGGTTCGAGGTTGCGACCTTGTCCAGATAGGCGGACAGGACACGCGAGTAGGGATTCCTCACAAACGTGAAGGAATAGTATCGCCCAAAATGCCACGCCTGTCTGACGCTGAGGGTCTTCGGGTTGGGCACCGAGCGCTTCACGGAGGAGAGAGAATCATACTCAACCCCTTCCAGATCAGCGAGCCATGCCACAATCGACGTGTTAGCGGATTTCTTGATCCGATTGTAAACGATTCCCAAACGTGGAAAAACGGCAACGCAATCAACCCTCCCAATGTTTTCCCGGGAATGGGATGGATAACGGAGCGAGAGGATCATCGCATTCCGGTGCCTGATCAGTTCCTGAAGGATCGCTGCCACTTTACCGCCTTCGAAGTCTACACCCAGTTGATTACATGCCGCTTGAAATCACAAGCACGCGGCACGCGCAAACACGGATCGAAATTCCCTGTCAGAGAAGGTGAGCAGCGGCGTGCTCCACCGGCCTCAATCCCTCGCCGGACGATCGACTTCGGATCACGGGATTGCACCATTCATACATAATAGGCTATTTCAAGTCTGAACTAGGCAAGTGCCGACCATTCTCGCAAGAAGCGAAGCGATGGCCTTGAACTCGCAGAAAGAATGGAAAAATGGCTTCTTTCACTAAGGAACTGAAGAAGATCACCAAGAAAGTGAAGCGCTTCCTCTCGGGCGAGCGGACAATCTATACGCAGCGCATGGGTGACCTAAAGGTCGCCAAGACGGATGACTACGCGCTTGTGTCCTATGAGAAGGACGGTGCCTTTGACTATGAAGCCTACAAGAAGATCCAGGAGGCTGGAAACCGGCGCAAGCTCAACAATATCTTCGTGCAGGAAGAACTCATCTCGCAGATTGCACAGCGGATCGGACCGCAGGGCGGGATACAGCGGATCCTCTGCCACGGCACGCGCAACGGCGCGGAACAGAAGCTGTTCAAGAAATACTTCGGCGGCGTAGAGGTGCTGGGCACGGAGATCGCGGAGACCGCAACGCAGTTCGAAGATACCATTCAGTGGGACTTTCACGAGGCCAAACCTGAATGGCTCGGCCATTGGGACCTCATATACTCCAACAGCTGGGATCACAGCTATGATCCCGTCAAGCTGTTCAAGACCTGGGAGAGCTGTCTGCGGCCCGGTGGCTGGATGGTGGTCGAGCACACAAGAGTGCACGAAGCCGACAAGGTGAACACCCTCGATCCTTTCGGCATTTCATTCGAGGGACTCTTGTCGTTCATGGACAAGAATACCTCGCTTCGCTTCGAGGCCGAAATTGCCATTCACGACGACCTGAACAGGCGTGCTGCCTTTTTCAGGAAGCCGCTCTAGATAGCCGAGGCTTTCGAGGTCTCTCGACATCAGTTCGGAAAGCCGGAGGTTGGAAGCACGGCAATATTCCTTGATCATTGCCGTTGTCTCTTTACTCAGACGGATCACAGGCTTCTCTTCCGTCTTTGGCCTTCCAGCCAGGCGGCTACTGATCATTCGATCAAAGACCGCGGCGGCCTTCAGTGCCACGGGACGGAGCCCGGGCAACGCGCCCTCCGCCCAGGTAATGTCGACGGCCTGTTCCAAAAGCCTTCCACGGCTGGGCCTGATGGCCCAGTCCTGCAGGCGGGTTGTTGAACGCTGATTGGTGCGAGCAAGCCTTGCCCTGTCGATTCGCGGATGGCCTTCCGCAATGCCGAGGTGGTAGGCCAGTTCCGTCCAGGTTTCCGGTAGGCACAGGTCCTCGAAGAAGAAGACATGGAGGTTCTCCGACCCCAAGGCGGAAGAAAGATCCGTCACCATCCGGTCCCAGAAGAGATAGTGATCCTCGCGCCCGATGAGTTCGCTGACCTGTGCCTCGAAGTCCCTCTGGGACGGCGCCCAGAGGCGTGCGGAAATCTGGGCGTACTGCGATGCAAGCCAGTCCGGCTGGCGGCGCAGCGCCACGACGACGCGCACCGCCCCGTATTGCGACCACACCTTCACCAGGTGATCCGCAAGGAATGTTGCAAGCGGCCAGTTGCCCGTGCGCCGCGCCTGGCACCAGGGAAGATTCCGCGGCGAAACGGCCAGGCCG
>CAIYXE010000260.1 GCA_903930095.1 uncultured Hyphomicrobiales bacterium | reverse complement strand
CTTCTCGTCGCGGAGCGCGTTCAGCTTGTCGATATATTCGCGCCAGATGTTGACGGCTTCGGCATATCCCTTGCCGAAGCCGGGGAATTCGATGTTCGGCCAGTTGTTGCGCTTGCAGGCCTCGGCCCAGATCAGGGGCTCGAGCCAGTCGACGCTGTCGATCACCACGGTGCGGAAATCATGGTCTTCCGTCCGCAGCGCCTCGAGCGCCTCCGACACGTCGGTGTAGCTCGTCGCCAGCGGGAAATGCGGCACCTGGAGCTTGCCGAGCCCATCCTCGGTCGTGATGAAGACAGGCGCGTCGGCCTTCGCGGCGAAGGTGGATTTGCCGATGCCCGCCACGCCGTGCATCAGGATGCGCGGGGGCTGGAGCGCGGTGCTCCTGCGCAGGGATGCGAGAGAAATCGCCATCAGTTTTTTCCTTCCATGTTGGCTGTGTTGTGGGAATTGGCTGCGTGAATCGCGTCGAGGCACTGGCCGAAGCTCCAGTCCGGATGCTCGGTCCAGAGCCGGTCCGCAGCCGTCAGCGCCAGCTGCCATTCGCGCAGCGCCTCGCGGTCGTTGGCGATCTGCTGACTCCGGATTTCGATGGCGCGCACAAATTCGGCACGCATCATGGCGCGGGTTGCCTCTTGTCCGATGATCGCAAGTGTCGTCATCTGCCGCACCTCTCAGACAGATTGCTGAACGGAGGCTTCCGCCTCGGCGCTGCGCATCTGCTCGGCTTCGAAGGCCTCGACGTCTTCGAGCCTGTAGACGATGCGGCCGACGAGGCGGAGGAAACGGGGGCCTTCGCCCGACGTCCGCCAGCGTTCGAGGGTGCGGTGCGAGATGTTCCAGCGAGCGGCGAGCTCGATCTGGCTGAGGTGTCTTGTCGCCATCTGATTCTCCTGCGGGGTTGTGCGAACAATTGCGGGAGAGAGAATCGCAGACGGCTGGTAGGGCAGAGGTAGGTGGAGGTAGGCCAAAGGGTAGGGGACGAAAAAAAGCCGGGGCCAAAATGCAGAAAGGCCGCCCCGGAGGACGGCCTCTCATTCACTGATTGCAAACTCGGCTCAGGGCTCGATCCAGATATTTCCTTCGGATTGCCTGATGAACTTCTTGTAGCCTGGCTTGCCGCTGAAGGCTTTTGCCACGCTGTTGGTATCCTCTTTGAAACCGGCCTGCGAAAGCACTTCGCTCGTTCGCCGGATGGGCTTTCCTGCCCAATAAGCGTCGAACAGGATTTCAAGGAAGGCGCGCTGCTTGTCACCGCCGAACTCCAGCTTCTCACCGCGCAGCCAGACCACACCGCAGTTTTCGGAATGGTCGATCGGCTCGCGGCGCTGAACCTGGCCGGGGAATACCCGGGCCCTCAGTATCTCCGGCGAGATGGCGAGGCTTCCGTGCCCGGCGAGAACGTCGGACACGGCAACGATCACATCGCGTCTGTTGGGCGAAGGCGGAATGCGCTCCCCGCGGGTCGAGGTGAGGATGATCCTCGGCCCCACCGGCGGGCGCCGCTCGATGAAGCCCGCGACCTTCTGCCAGACCCCGGGATTGCCAAGGCACCGAGCGAACCAGACCTGCAGGGGGTTCTCCGCCCCGGCCAGCCGGATGACGCCGAGATCAAGGAGGTACCCGTCCACCAGTGTCCGCGGCCGCGGCGAGCCCGCGCGGTCGAACTGCACCAGCATGCTAGCGACGGCACGCGGGAAGTCGACCTTATAGGCGGCGATGTCGCGATGATCGGCCATGACCCAGCGGCCGGATTTTTCCCGGTATCCGTAGGCCTTGTGCTCGGGCGACCATTCCGCTGCGACCGGCTCGTCCTCATAGTCGTCCATCATCACGACGATGGGGATGATGCCGTCCTCCGCAAGAAGCCCCGAGTCGATCAGGCTGTCGGCGGCGCGCTGCCCCATCAGCCGGAGCACCGCTCCCTGGGCGCGGGCCTCG
>CAIYXE010000259.1 GCA_903930095.1 uncultured Hyphomicrobiales bacterium | reverse complement strand
GTTGAGCGTGGTCAGCCTGTCTGGGTGCACTGGTCGCCCGAAGATTCGATCGTTCTGTCGGAGTAGAAGAATGTCCCTCGAAATGAATTCCAAGGGCCCGCTCCCGGGTGACAATGCCTTTCGCCGCGAGCAGCTGAAGGGAACGCAGTGGGAGCCGACCTATGCCGGCGCCCTTTCCTTCATGCGCCGCAAATACACCCGCGACCTGAGCGGCGTCGACATCGCCGTGACGGGCATTCCCTTCGACCAGGCGGTCTCGCACCGGTCCGGCACGCGCTTGGGTCCGGAAGGCATCCGCAAGGCGTCGGCGGAGAATGCCTGGGGCCCGTTCTGGCCCTGGAACTTCGATCCTTTCGATACGCTCGCCGTCGTCGACTACGGCGACTGCTTCTTCGACTGGGGCCGCAAGGAGGATTTCCCGCAGCGGCTGGAGGATCACGCAACGGAGATCCTGTCGTCGGGCGCTGAGATGGTCTCGCTTGGCGGCGATCATTACGTCACCTATCCACTGCTGAAGGCTCATGCGAAGAAGCATGGTCCTCTGTCGCTCATCCATTTCGATGCCCACCGTGACGTTGAGCCGGATGACGGCGGCCGCATCGATCACGGCACCATGTTCGGCTATGCGGTGCGTGAGGGTCTGATCGATCCTTCAACCTCCGTGCAGGTCGGCTTGCGCACGGTGTTCACGGGTGAGCGCACCTATGGCTTCCGCCTCGTCTATGCCGACGAGGTGCACGAGAGTTCGGCCAAGGACATCGCCGGCATCATCACGGAGACCGTCGGCGCCAACAAGGCGTATCTGACGTTCGATATCGACTGCCTTGATCCGTCGGCTGCACCCGGAACCGGAACGCCCATTCCCGGCGGGCTGACCTATCACCAGGCTGCCTCCATTATCCGGCGGCTCACGGCGGTCAATTTCGTCGCGATGGACCTTGTGGAAGTGTCCCCGCCCTATGACCACGCGGACATCACTTCGCTGGCTGCCTCGTCGCTGGTCATGGAATATCTTTGCCTGAAGGCCTGGCAGAAGGGTGCCCGCGCCGTGCCCCTGAAGGACTGAGCCTCCTCAGCTCAGCGCGTCCCTCAGCCGGTAGAACAGCATGGCGGACGCCAGCATCGGCACCCGTACCGGCCCGCCGGGGAAGGGCAGGTGCCGCACCCGGGACAGCAGGTCGAAGCGTTCCGCCGTGCCGCGGATCGCCTCGGCCATGAGCTTGCCATAGAGACCGGCGAGCGCCACGCCCTGTCCTGAATAGCCATGGGCATAATAGGCGGTGGGGCTGAGGCGCCCGCAATCCGGAATGCGGTTGTAGGTAATGGCGATGAAACCACCCCAGGCGAAGTCGATCCTCGCATCGGCAAGCTGCGGAAAGATCTTGGTCATGCGCGGCTTCATGTAGGCGCCGAGATCGGATGGCTCCAGCGTCGTGTAGCTGGCGCGCCCGCCGAACAGCATTCGCGTGTCGGAGGTGATGCGGAAATAGTCGACGATGAAGTTGGTGTCGGCCACCGCCTCGCCATCGCGGATGAAGGCGCGGGCGCGATCCTCGCCCAGGGGTTCCGTGGCGATGATGTAGCTCGTCACCGGCATCACCTTCCCGTAAAGCTTCGGAACCAGCCGGCCGAGATAGGCGTTGCAGGCGATGATCACGAATTTCGCGTTGACCCTTCCCTGTGCGGTGCGAACGAACGGCCTTTCACCCGTGTCCACCTCGACGGCGCGTGAGCCCTCATGGATCGCGGCACCCGCGGAGATTGCAGCACGCGCGAGGCCAAAGCAGTAGTTCAGCGGGTGGAAGTGACCGGCGCCACCCTCGCGCAGGGCGCCGTGATAGGCCTTGCTTCCAAGCTTCTCCTCAAGCTCGGCCTTGCTGAGAAGTTGGGTGTCGGTATAGCCCAGATCGTCCCATTCCGCCTTCCACTGCTTGAGTCCGTCGAAGCGGTTCGGCTTGGGCAGCACATGGAGATATCCCCAGCGCAGGCTGCAATCGATGCCGTATCGCGTGATCCGTTCCTTCAGCAGCAGCTTGGCTTCCTCGGCCAGTGCGAAGCAGCGGCGGGCATCCGCCTTGCCAAGCTGTGCGGCGATTTTCTCCTGACCGGCGGAAAAGCCCGTGCAGATCTGGCCGCCATTACGGCCGGACGCGCCATGCCCGACGGTCTCGGCCTCCACCACCACGACCTTGTATCCTGCCTCCGCCAGTTCAATCGCGGCGGAAAGGCCGGTGTATCCGGCGCCCACGATGCACACATCTGCGGAAACGTCACCCTGAAGCGGCGGATGTCTGGGAGAAGAACTGGCGGTGGCCTGGTAATAGGACGGCAGACTGATGGACTTCGGCATGGTCAGAAAGCTTTAGCTGCCCCCCTTTTGTTTGGTCAAGCTTCCGGGCTAGATTGCGGATGTTTCAACAATACCTTGGAATATCATGACCCAATCAAGATTTGAGGAATGGCTGCACGATCGCAAGATCAGCGAGGTTGAGTGCCTGGTGGCTGATATGAACGGCACGGCGCGTGGCAAGATCCTTCCTCCGAAGAAATTTTTGTCAGGCAACCGCTCGCGCGGCCTGCGCATACCTGAAGAAGTGTTCACGCTCACCATCAATGGCCGCTACGTCCAGGACACGCGCGCGGTGAGCGACAGCGCGATCGACATCTACATGAAGCCTGATGTAGATACGATCCGCTTCGTGCCCTGGTATGCGGAGCCGACGGCGCAAGTGATCTGCGATGCATTCCACCTTGACGACGAGCCCGTGGAAATCTCGCCCCGGCACGTGCTGAAGCGCGTGCTGCAGGCTTACAAGGAGAAGGGCTGGCGGCCGGTGGTGGCGCCGGAGCTCGAGTTTTATTTGGTGAAGAAGAACCTCGATCCCGACTATCCGCTCGATGCCGCCGTGGGGCGCTCGGGCCGCAAGGAGCCGGGTGGCCAGGCCTATGGCATCGACGCTGCCAACGACTTCGACCCGATCGTCGAGGACATCTACGACTTCTGCGAAGCGCAGGAACTCGACGTCGATACGCTGAGCCATGAGAGCGGCCCCGCCCAGCTCGAGATCAACTTCAATCACGGCGACCCGCTGGAACTCGCCGACCAGGTGTTCCTGTTCAAGCGCACGGTGCGGCAGGCGGCGCTGAAGCATGACATGTACGCCACCTTCATGGCCAAGCCGCATGAGAATGAGCCGGGCTCTTCCATGCACATTCACCAGTCGGTGATGGACGTGAAGACCGGCAAGAACATCTTCGCCAGCAAGGACGGCGCCCAGTCGAAGCTGTTCCTCAACCACATCGGCGGGCTCCAGCGCTATCTGGCCGCGGCGCTCTCCCTGTTTGCGCCCAACGTCAACTCCTATCGCCGGCTGGTGCCTGATTCGGATGCGCCCACCAACGTCCACTGGGCGGTCGACAACCGCACCGTATCCCTTCGCGTGCCCTCTTCCGATGCGGGCAACACGCGCGTGGAAAACCGCGTGCCGGGGGCGGACGCCAACCCCTATCTGGCCTTCGCGGCCTCTCTCGCCTGCGGCTATCTCGGCATGGTGGAGCGCACCAAGCCATCGGATCCGGTGGAAGGGTCGGCCTATCGCTACGCCCACACGCTTCCGATCAGCCTTGATGAGAGCCTGGACAAGCTGAACTATACCAAGGCGTTGAAGCAGGTCCTGGGCGAGAAGTTCTGCGAGGCCTACAACGATGTGAAGTATGAGGAGATGCAGAACTACAGGCGCGTCATCAGTTCATGGGAACGCGAATACCTGTTGTTGAACGTGTGAGGACAAGCGGCCGTGCATGCCGCTATGGTGATGGCTGAGTCGGAACGGGAAAAGGCGACATGCGGACGGTGACGACATTCCTGATGGCAGTTGTGCTCTGGGTGGTTCTGGCGCTGCCGGGCCATGCCCAGACTCCCGCCAAGGTGCAGGATCCGGAAGACGTCGCCAATGTGATTGCCGCCATTCTGGAGGATCCGGAGCGGCTGCCGCTGCCGCTGGAGCGCATCCGCCCGGCTCTTGTCCAGCACTACGTCCGTGACAAGGGCCCCGTCTATTGGGTTGGCACCGGGCGCATGACGCCCTTCCTCCAGCGCCTCGCCGATGCCGCGGATGACGGCCTGAACCCCGGTGACTATCCCATCGACGCGCTGATGGAGATGCGCGACACGATCGAGGAGTATGATCCGGAAAGCGCCGCAGTTGCGGAGCTGTTCTTTTCCACCTTCTTCGTGGCCTATGCCGCGGACCTGAAGATCGGGCGCCTGACGCCGCAGAAGGTGGACAAGCGCCTGTTCCGCAACCGCAAGACCATCGATGTGCTCCGGGTGCTGACGGATCTCAAGAAGGAAAGCGACCCGAATGCCTTCCTGGCGCGCTTCGAGTCGCAGAACCCGCATTATCAGGCACTGAAGCGCATGCTTGCGGTGTACCGCGCCGTTTCCGAAACGATGAAGTGGCCGTCGATCCCCACCGGAGACACCATCGAACCCGGCGAAAGCGACCCGCGCATACCCGCAATCCGTGAGATCCTGACGCTGACGGGCGATCATCCGGGCGGCGGCGGCGGCGAGGCCTATGATTCCGAAACCGCGCTGGCCGTCAGAAGCTTCCAGATGCGCCATGGGCTGGAGGCGAAGGGCCTCATCGGCAAGCAGACGATCATGGCGCTGAACGTCCCCCCGGCCGACCGCGCACGCCAGATCATGCTCAACATGGAGCGCTGGCGCTGGATGCCGGAAAACATGGGCCCGCACCATTTCATGGTGAACCTCGCCGGGTTCGAACTCACCGAGATCGAGGACAACGGCGTGGTGGACCGGATGGATGTCGTTGTGGGTGCAGTCGCCACCCAGACGCCGGAGTTCTCGGAAGAACTCGAATATGTGGAAATCAACCCGACATGGACGGTGCCATACTCCATCGCCACGAGGGAGATGCTGCCGAAACTCAGGCGCAACCCCATGGCGTATGCCTCTGATTTCGAGGTCTTCAGGAACGGCAAGCTCACCAGCTGGGGCGGCATCAACTGGGGCGCCTATGGGCCGGGCAGCTTCCCCTTCACCTTCCGCCAGAAGCCGGGGCCGAAGAATGCGCTGGGCAAGGTCAAGTTCATGCTGCCCAACCCGCACAACATCTACCTCCATGATACGCCGTCGAAGGACAAGTTCCTCGCCACGGCGCGCGCCTTCAGCCACGGCTGCATCAGGCTTTCGCGCCCGATGGACCTCACCTACCGACTGGTGGGGGAGATTGCGGGCTGGTCACGCGAGAAGATCGACTTAGCCTTCGCAAGCGGCAAAACCACGCGCGTCGCTCTTCCCGACCGCATTCCCGTTCACATGATATACGCCACCGCATTCGAGGGCGATGGCGGCAGCATCGAGTTCCGTCCGGACGTCTACGGCCGTGACCGCAAGCTCGAAGCAGCCCTCCTCGGCAAGCCGTCGAGCTGACGGAGGCACGCTCCAGGGCCACGCCTGTTATGCTCACCCAGCATTCCGGCTGCCGAAGCCTTGCGCTTGCGGAACTCAGTCATCGCTTCAGCCGGAGCCGCACGATGGCATCGGCAGCGCCCGCGTGGCCCGCACCGGCTGCGCGCTCATACCACGCAAGCGCCTTCGCCTTGTCCGGATTGTCGTTCCTCTCCGCAAGGCTGCCGAGGACCACGGGATCATAGCTCCTCGCCATGCCGAATGCGCCCTCCGCAGAGCCGCCGGTCCAGACCTTCTCATAAGTGAGGCGCGCTTTCAGCACGTCGCCGTTCTTCAGCAGCGCATCAGCCTCGGTCACCAGCAGCCTGGTGGCGGAGAGTTCGGATGATTGCAGCGCGGCCATCGTCATGCTCTCGGGCTGCGGGATAGGCGCTGGGTGACCCGTCTTGCCAGCCGAATTCAGTGCCGGAGCCTGGCTGGGTGGCGGTGCGGATGTGGGCTGAACCACGACGTCCGACAGCGCAACCGTCAAGGTCTTGACGGGCGCTGCCAGTTCGCCCGTCTCCGGCTCGAAGGCTGCAACGGCAAGGTCGATTTCAGCTTCCTCCGTCTCTGGAATGACGAGCTTCAGGTCCTTCAGGTCCGCCAGCGTCAATGCCCAGATCTTGTCTTCGTTCTTGCGTCCGGATGTGAGATAGGCGCCCTCCGGGATGCCGGAAATCTTGAGCAGGATGTCGCTGCCCGTTTCGGCTGGTTCCGCACGCAGTGCCAGGGGGATGAAGCTGTTCGTCTCGCCTGCGGCATCCGACACCTCCAGCGATGCGGTGGCCACCGGCTTCTTGGTGATCACCGTCACCTTCTCCGGCTGGACGGCTGGGCTAACCGTCTTCAGCGTGCTGGCCTGAAGCGGTGCCGGGTCAGATGCCGGCGTCACCGGCGCCCCGGCACCTGAAAACACATGTGCATTGATAATCCCCACGCCCGCTCCGGCCACCATCGCCATGGCGGCGGCAACGGCAAAGGTCTGGGGCAGGCTCAGCGTCATCCGCTGCGGCGGCGTGGGTGCCTGCGTATCTTCAGGCTGCAGAAACGTTGACGCTGGCCGCGGCTGAGACATGATCCGATCCCGGTAGCCCGGTGGCGGCACGGGCTTGCCACCCTGCTCAAACGGATCATCCGGCAGGGCCCGCTGCCGGCGGTAGCGGGCCAAAAGCTCCTCGCGGGAAACGGGTGTGCTGTCCGCGGCATGCGGCGGGTTCTTCTCCTCGGGGCCGGAAGGACGGTGGCTCTTCTGCGTCATGTCCATGCTCCTGCGAATGCCAAAAGGGTGTGGTCCCTCACGCCTTGTGAGGTCAGTCTGCGCCGTCATGTGGGTTCGTCATGCCGATATGCGCCCGCAAATCCGGCTGCTGCCGGCAGCGGGGTGTCAGTTGAAAGCCTTGGGCACGATCATTCCCCTGCCAGCGCTTCTGTCTGCGGCCGTCCCGCACCTCGTGCCGCAGTTCTGCGCGCGGTCACTCAGGAAAAGAGATCGTGACCGCCGAATGTGGCGTTGACCGGGCGAGAATGTGTTTTCACATATCCTGGCGGTTTGCGGCTGGCAGATAGGGGCGGGCCGCGGGCCCGTCATAGAGCGTCAGCGGACGAATCAGGATGTTGTTCTGCAACTGCTCCATGCATTGCACTGTCCATCCGGGCACGCGTCCCACCGCGAAGATCGGCACGAACAGGTCCGGTGCAATTCCATTCAGGTAGTAGATCGCGCCTGAATAGAAATCGACATTCACGTTCACACCGAAGCGCGCGTAGGGTTTCATTGCGTCAACGACGGCCTGCAGGATCGCGAACCACTTGGGTTCTCCCATTTCCTGGGACAGCTTCTCCACGCCGTCGCGCATGTGCCGTGCGCGCGGGTCTTCGGTGCGGTACACGCGGTGGCCAAAGCCTGTCACCGCCTCGCCCGCAGCGCGCTTGGCCTTCACATAGGCCGCGGCATTTTCGGGTGTACCGATCTCCTGCGCCATGCGCATCACGTCCTCAGCCGCGCCGCCGTGGGCTGGCCCCGAGAGCGCCGCAATGGCTGCGGTCATCGCCGCATGCAGGTTGGCCTCGGTGCCGATGACGACACGCGCAGTGAAGGAAGATGCGTTGCTGCCATGCTCGGCATGGAGGATGAGATCGCGGTCCATCAGCTGTGCCGCCTGAGCCGAAGGCTTGCGGCCAGTGATCATCCACAGGAAGTTCGCCGCGTGCGAGAGCGAATGGTCCGGCTCGGGGATCGCGCGGCCATTACGGATTGCCTCATGAACCGCAACGATCATTGGAACCATCGCGGCGAGGCGGATACCCTTGTCGCGCGTTGCCGCGATGGAGTTGTCGAAGCTGTCAGGCTCGAAACCGGCAAGCGCGGAGACGGCGGTGCGCAGCACGTCCATCGGGTGCGCCTGCTTCATTGTATTGATGATCGAGAGCACCTCGTTTGGAAGCCTGCGCGCCCCCTTGAGCCGCGCATCGAATTCCGTCAACTGTGCGGCGGTCGGAAGCTCGCCGTGCAGCAGCAGGTAGGCCGTCTCCTCGAAGGAGGATTGCTCCGCAAGATCATGGATCGAGTAGCCGCGATAGCGCAGTTCCCCCGCCTTGCCATCGATGAAGGTGGTGCCCGAGCGTTCAAAATAGACGCCCTTCAGGCCGCGGTGGATTTCGATCTTTTCTTCTGCTGACATGGTCGCCATCCGGAGAGGTTGTCGAATGAACGTGATTGACGAAGCCAAGGCCAAAATCAAGGGCAGAGGGCTGAAACTGGTGATGCCAGAAGGCGAGGATGCGCGGATCCAGGAAGCAGCCCGGCTGTTGCGTGCTGAAGATCTTGCGGAGCCCGTGGTCTTCGGCGCCGGCGATGTGCCAGGCGTTGAGCCGCAGCATGTGGCCATTCTCCGCGCGCGCCGCGAAAAGATGAGTGATTCAATGGCTGAGCGTCTGCTGAGGAAGCCGCTCTACCGCGCGGGCGCGGCGGTTGCCGCGGGCGAGGCCGATGCCATGCTGGCTGGTGCGGCAAATCCCACGGCACGCGTCATCGAGGCGGCGCTGATGACTGTCGGGCTGGCGGAGGGAATCAACACGCCCTCGAGCTTCTTCCTGATGCAGTGGCCGGACAGGCGGCTGGTCTTCGCGGATTGCGGCGTCAACATTCAGCCCAGCGCGGCGGAACTGGCCGACATCGCGATAGCCTCGGCTGAGAGCGCCGTGCGCACCCTCGGCGAGGAGCCCCGCGTGGCGCTGCTCTCCTTCTCCACGAAAGGCAGCGGCAGCCATCCCGATGTCGAGAAGGTGGTGGAAGCGCTGCGCATTGCCAGGCAAAAGGCGCCACATTTGCTGATCGATGGCGAGCTTCAGGGCGATGCCGCTTTGTCGCCGGGTGTCGCCGCCAGGAAGATGAAGGATCCGGGTGATGTTGCCGGGCGCGCCAATGTTCTGGTGTTCCCCGATCTCGATGCTGGCAACATCGCCTACAAGCTCACGCAGTATCTGAGCGGCGCCCGGGCCATCGGCCCCGTCCTGCAGGGTTTCGCCCGCCCGGTCTCCGATCTCTCGCGCGGCGCCACGGTAGAAGACATCGTGGCCACGGGCGCGCTGCTGCTGGCGATGAGCTGATGGTAACTTTCTAAAGCAGCGATTTCACATTGCGCGCGATGGTGAGTTCCTCGTTCGCGGGCACGACGTGGATCCTGTCTGCAGGTACATTCAGCCACTTCAGATGCGACAGGATGCGGGCACGCACGGGTCCTGCATTCTCGCCCACGCCGCCCGTGAAGGCGATGGCATCGACACCGCCAAGCGCCGGGATCAGCGAAGCGGCATGCCGGGCGGCCGAGAAGCAGTAGTAGTCGACAGCCTCGATTGCCTCGGTGCGGTCGCTC
>CAIYXE010000258.1 GCA_903930095.1 uncultured Hyphomicrobiales bacterium | reverse complement strand
TCCGGCTCGCGGATCTCGTCAATCGACTTCTCGCCGAAGAACGGCTTCAGGTAGCGATCCACGATGGGAGTGTAGTCGATCACGTTGCGCTGCTTACGCAGTCCCGCCCTGACCTCGGCCTGCAACTCCTTGAGCCACGCATCCGCCGCCTCGGCGAAGCTGACCGCCCTTGCGCTCAGCCCAGCCCGCTCGCGGAACCGTGCCTCGTCATACATCACCATGGCCCGCTCCCGCGCCACGGCCTCGTCCATGGTGCCCAGGCTTTTCTGGATGCGGGAGCCGTCGCCGAGCTTGAAGGCGACCTGCCAGTAGGGGCTTTCGAGGCGGTTGAACACGGTCACCTTGCCGTCAGCGAGCTTCAGCGTCGTCATCGCAATCTCCTAAAGAGATTGCCCAGCTACTGCGGCGTTCTCGATCCGGAAATCGAGAGCGATTTCCAGAAAATCGGGTTCCACATCGACCGCCACTCACGCCTCGATCGTGTGGTCGTGCGTGCTGGCACTTGTGCTGGCAACCGTCATGGAATTCATCCGGAACTGCATTGAAATGCAGCGCGAAATCACATGACACGCGGATTTGCGCAGTGCCACAGCGAGCGGCGCAGACCCTTGAAACGCAATAGGAATTTGCGGGAAGAAGTGGTGCCCAGGACCGGAATCGAACCAGTGACACGCGGATTTTCAATCCGCTGCTCTACCAACTGAGCTACCTGGGCACTTGGATGGGCGTCTATAAGGGAGGGGCCGGTGCTTGTCCAGCTTCATTGCGACAATGCGGCGGCGAGGGCGGCGGGATCTGCCTTCTCCTCGAATTCGGCACTGATTTCCGTGAGATGGAACCTGATCGTGTTGCGGAACATGGGGAAGTCGTGCTGTTTCAGTTCCGCCGAGACCGGAAGGGCGTCGAAGATCTCGCTGGCGCGCAGCATGGGGATGTTGCGCACCGCCTTGGGCGGGCCCAGGGCCGCCTGGGCGAGGTCGCGGCCCACCCGGTCCAGTGCCTCGGCCCAGAAGGCCTCGCCCTCGCCCGAGGGCCCGGGATACTGGCCCAGAATCTCGCCCACCAGCCGGAGGAGGCCGGGGTCGAGCGCCCCGGGCGGGGTCGCCGCCGCCTGGCGGAGGGTGCCCTCGACCATTTCCGCGACCATCGAGATCGCCGCCGGGAAAGACCGCCAGCGGCCTCTTTCGTAGCTCTCCAGGAAAATCGGCTCGCGCATCAGGGTCGAAAACAGCATACCGGCCCGCGCCTGTGTGTATTCGGTGATCGACTTTTGCACCAGATAGGCCGCGCGGCTCTCGAGAAAGCCCTTGAGTTCCTCCGCCCCGGCCAGCCGCCGCTGCCCAAACATCGTCTTCAAGCCATCCAATATGCTCATGAGCATCTAACTGGCATCCCGGGCGCATTCGCGCAAGCCGTGGTCTCCTCCCAAAGTTGAATAAGGGTGCGACCCCCGGGGATGCTATGACCTGCAGAATGGCCTCTGTCCGCCCTTCGGGCTCCGGCCATGAAAAACGGGGCTCAATGGCCCGTACAATGCTCAGGTGGGAGGAAACCGGCCAATGTCAGATAATGCAGAGGCTCACTGGGGATCAACGTCGCGGCTGATGTGGATAACACTGGCCATCTGGGCGTTCTTCGCCTTCGTGATCCATTTTTTCGTCAACTCGCTCAATTCCATCGTGATCTTCGGCTTTCCGCTCGGCTTCTGGTTCGCCGCGCAGGGATCGCTGATCGTGTTCGTGGTGCTGCTGTTCTGGTTCGCCCGGCAGCAGAACGCGATCGATGAGAAATACGGCTTCGCCGAGGAGGACTGAACCATGGCCAGTGTAAAAGGCGAGACAGGCTTTCTCGCGAATCTGGGCAAGGTCTACGGTCTGTATACCGGCGGCTTCCTTGCCTTCGTCATCTTCATCGCCATTCTCGAACAGCTGGGCGTGCCCAACATCGTGCTCGGCTACCTGTTCGTGGGCTTCACAATCTTCGTCTACGCGCTGATCGGCATCCTGTCGCGCACTGCCCAGGTATCGGAATACTATGTGGCGGGCCGCAAGGTTCCGGCGTTCTACAACGGCATGGCCACCGGCTCCGACTGGATGTCGGCTGCCTCCTTCGTCGGCATGGCCGGCACGCTCTTCGCGCTGGGTTATGACGGGCTGGCATTCGTGCTCGGCTGGACTGGCGGCTTTGTGCTGGTTTCGGTTCTGATGGCGCCCTACCTGCGCAAGTTCGGCGCCTATACGGTGCCCGACTTCCTCGGCGCGCGCTACGGCGGCAACTTCGCCCGCCTGCTGGGCGTGATGGTGCTGCTGGCCTGCTCCTTCACCTATGTGGTGGCGCAGATCTTCGGCACCGGCATCATCGCCTCGCGCTTCCTCGGCATGAACTTCGAAGTCGCGGTCTATGCCGGTCTCTTGGGCATCCTGGTCTGCTCGATGCTGGGCGGCATGCGCGCCGTGACCTGGACGCAGGTTGCGCAGTACATCGTGCTGATCATCGCCTACCTCGTTCCGGTGGTCATCCTGTCCACGCAGAAGTACGGCATTCCGGTGCCGCAGCTGATGTATGGCCAGGTGCTGCAGGACATCAGCGCGCGCGAAGCGCAGATGGTGGCCGACGGACTTGCCAAGCTCACCTCGGACGGCGGCACTCTGAAGCCGCACATCCAGGCCTTCCTCACCTATGACAGGCTGAACTACTTCGCGCTGATCTTCTGCCTGATGGTCGGCACGGCGTCGCTGCCGCACATCCTCATGCGCTACTTCACCACCCCCTCGGTGCGTGACGCGCGCAAGTCGGTGGCGTGGTCGCTGTTCTTCATCTTCCTGCTCTACTTCACGGCGCCCGCCTATGCGGCCTTCGCGAAGCTCGAAGTCTACACCAACGTGATCGGCCAGAGCCTCGATGCGCTGCCCGCCTGGATCTCGACCTATTCCAAGCTGGGCCTGGTCGATATCTATGGCGTGTCGCTCAGCAAGCTCAGCGCCGGCATCACCGCCTTGCGTGATGCAATCGCTGCCGGGGCAACCGATGCCGCAGGCGTCGCGGCCGCCCTCTCGGGAGCGGGCAAGACGGCGGGCCTTGCGGCCTGGTCGGCGCTGTCCGGCCCGGTGCAGGGCGTGGTGTTCGAGGCCTTCCAGGCCAACAACGCCGTCACCTCCACCGACGTCTTCAAGTCTGCCATTGCCGCCGCCTCCAACGCGACCGGCAACACCACGGGCTTGCTGACGCATTCCGGACTTGCCATCAACAACGACGTGATCGTGCTTTCCACCCCGGAAATCGCGGGCATGCCCTATGTCATCGCGGGCCTGGTGGCCGCCGGTGGCCTCGCCGCAGCGCTTTCCACTGCGGACGGCCTCCTGCTCGCCATCGCCAACGCGCTGAGCCATGACATCTACTACAAGATGATCGACACCCAGGCGCCGACGTCGCGCCGCCTGATCGTGTCGCGCATCCTGCTGGTGATCGTGGCCATCGCCGCGGCCTATGTGGCCTCGACGAGACCTGCCGACATCCTGGCCATGGTCGCCTGGGCCTTCTCCATTGCCGCATCCGGGCTGTTCCCGGCTCTGGTGCTCGGCATCTGGTGGAAGCGCGCCAACAAGACCGGAGCCATCGTCGGCATCATCGCCGGCTTCGGCATCTGCCTCTACTATCTCGTGAGCACCCGCTACTATGCGGTCAGCTTCTATGAGACGTGGAGTGCGCTATCGGGCGCCAACGATGCCGCCATTGCCAAGTTCGCCGAACTCAAGGCGGCCTGGGAAGGTGCGGCGCCGGAAGCCAAGGCCGTGGCCTGGAAGGCCTTCGACCTGCATGCGCAGAGGATGGCCAACTGGTTCGGCGTGGCCAACATCTCCTCCGCGCTGTTCGGCATTCCCGCCGGCATCATCGGCATGGTGGTCGGTTCGCTGCTCACCGCCGCGCCCTCCAAGGCGATGCAGGATTTCATCGACGAAATCCGCAGGCCCAAGGGCAAGGAGCTGATGGAAGGCGGAAACCTGGTCAAGGACATTCACTGACCTCACATCATCGTGGAAGCGGGCCCCTCACCGGGGCCCGTTTTCCTTTTCCGCCAGGCTCTGATAGGTTTTCGCCATGAACCCGCTCATCCAGTACTGGTACTTCCATCTTCCCAACTTCGTGCTGGCTGCCGTCATGTACACGCTGCTGGGCAGGCTGGCGCTGTCCTTCTTCGTGCCGCCGGACTGGAAGAACTACATCTGGCGGGCCTTCGTGACCATCACCGATCCCGTCGTGAAGGCCACCCGCCTGATCACGCCGCAGGTGCTGCCGCATGTGGTGGTGCTGATCTTCGCGGTGCTGTGGCTCATGCTGCTGCGCCTCGGGCTCTTTGCATTTCTCGCCAATCTCGATCTGCTGCCGAAGGTGAGTGTCTGAACATGCCCCAGAACAGCATCGTCCTGATCGTCGGACTCGCCATACTGAACGGCATGTTCTCGCCGCTGCTGATCATGATCTATGCGCTGCAGGGGCTGTGGTACCCGATCCTGCTGCCGCCCATGCTGCCCCTCGTGTTGATGCTGTCGTCGCTGATCCTCGCCACCCTCACGCTGATGATCGCGGGCGTTCCCGCCGCTCTTTACGAGCGGCTGGCGGGCGGCGGGCAGTCCTCCTTCGTCTCAGGGCTGATCTGGCTGGCGGGTGTCATCGCGCTGACGCTTCCTGCCATGCCGAACATTCTCAACGCGCTGGGCCTCGGCGGCTGATGCTGGCGGCGGCCGTGCCTCTTGCGCTGGTGGGCGGCTGATCGAGGTCAATACACCTCCGGATCCGCTCTGGCAGAATGCCCCCGAGCCCCTTCAGGAAACAACGCCCGTGCTGAAAGCCAAGCGCGCCTCTGATTCCTCAACCCCCCTGCGCTCGCTTACCGCCGCGGTCATGGACACCGAGACGACGTCACTCGATGTCAGGAAGGCGCGCATCGTCGAGATCGGTGTGGCGCCGCTGGTCGATGGCGTGGTGGACCGCGCCGGATGCTTTGCCAGCTATGTCGATCCGGGCGAACCCATTCCGGAGGCCTCGCGCGCCATTCACGGCATCAGCGATGCGAAGGTCGCCGGGGCACCGGGCTTTGAAGCTGCCTACAAGTCCTATCTCGCCTTCGCCGGTGACCACCTCATCCTCGGCTATTCGCTGGGCTTCGACCTTGCGGTGCTGAAGAACGAGAACGAACGCTCCGGCATTCCGTGGAAGCTGCCGCGCTCGCTCGATGTGCGCGAGCTGGTGCGGGTGCTCAACCCGCCGCTGCCCGATTTCTCGCTGGACAAGGTGGCCGCCTGGCTCGGCGTTGCGGTGAAGGACAGGCATACCGCGGTGGGCGATGCGATCGTCACGGCGGAGGTGTTCGTGGCGCTGCTGCCCGTGCTCCGCGAGAAGGGAATCCGCACGCTGGGCGAGGCGGAGGATGCCTGCCGCCGCCGCCGCTCCGCGGGCGACGAGACCCCCGCTGACTGGCAGGAGGCCTTGGCAGGCCGGCCCGCCATCGGCGCGCTCGCCCGGGTGGACAGCTATCCCTACCGGCACCGCGTCCGTGACGTGATGGCGAAGCCGCCCTTCGTCATCGCGGGCGATCTCAGCCTGCACCAGGCGCTGGACATGCTGGTGGCGCGCAAGATCAGCTCGCTCTTCGTGCTGCCAGCCTCGCCCGGCGGGCCGCATGGCATCTTGACCGAGCGGGACATCCTGCGCGCGGTCGCCGCCGACCCTGCCCATGCGCTGGCCCAGCCCGTGAGCAAGGTGGCAAGTTTCCCGCTGGCAAGCGTGTCTGAGGATGATTTCCTCTATTCCGCCTTCGGCCGCATGCGCCGCAAGCGCTACCGCCACCTCGGGGTGGTCGATCAGGACGGGCGGCTCACCGGCGCGCTCACCCAGCGCGACCTGTTGCGCCAGCGCGCCGACGACGCGATCGCGCTGACTGACGCCATGGACGAGGCAGCGGGCGTCAACGAGCTGGCGGTGGTCTGGCGCAAGCTCGCCGATGCCGCGCGCGCCCTGGTGGCCGAGGACGTCGACCCGCGCGACATCGCGGCCATCATCTCCGGCGAGGTATGCAGCCTCACCGCAAGGGCCGCTGAACTCGCCGAGCGCGGCATGGGGGAGAAGCGTCCCGGCGGCCTGCGCTTCGCCGTCATGGTGCTGGGCTCCGGCGGGCGCGGCGAGAGCCTGCTTGCCATGGATCAGGACAATGCCATCGTCTACGAGGGCGAAGGCGAAGCGTGGCTCACGGCGCTGGCCACCCGCATGAACGCCATTCTCGACGAGGCCGGCGTTCCCTTCTGCAAGGGCGGGGTGATGGCGAGGAACGAGGCATGGCGAATGACAGGCGCAGGCTGGCGCAAGCATGTGGCAGGCTGGCTTTCGCGTTCCGACCCGCAGGACATCCTGAATGCGGACATCTTCTTCGATGCACTGCCGGTCCATGGCGATGCCCACCTTGCCGATGCGCTGCGCCGTGACGCGATTGAGGCAGCGGCACAGTCGGTGAGCTTCCTCAAGTTGATGACGCTCACCGCCGCCACTGCGGAGCCGCCCATCGGCTGGTTCGGCCGCTACCGGCTGGAGGAGGACGGCCGCATGGACCTGAAGCGCGGCGGCATCATGCCGATCTTCGCCGCCGCACGCGTCCAGGCCATCCGGCACCGGATCCTCGACCGCTCGACCGCTGCACGGCTCGAGGCGCTGAGGCGCGCGCCCGAGGCGCCGCAGCAGGTGATCACGAAGCTCCTCGAGGCGCACAAGATCCTGCTCGGCGCCATACTCGGCCAGCAACTGGCAGATATCTCGCGCGGCGTGCCACCGTCCAGCCGGGTCGATCCGAAGGACATTCCCGCCACCGATCGCGAGCGCCTGAAATGGGCGGTGGAGCAGGTGAAATCGGTGCGCGACCTGTTGGGTGACCCGGTCGGCTGACCGGCGCTGGCGCGGCGTGGCCATGCCCGTTGTGCCGTCTTGGCGTCGCAGAAAGCAAAAGGGCCGGGTTGCAACCCGGCCCTTCACGCAGAACACCCTCGAGGGGTGAAATCAGTCGGCGGCCTTTTCGCCCGCAGGCACCAGGCCCACGGCGCGCTGCTTCTCGGCGATACGGGCGGACTTGCCCGTGCGGCCGCGCAGGTAATAGAGCTTTGCACGGCGCACCGCGCCGCGGCGCACGACCTTGATCGAGTCGATCATGGGAGAGAAGATCGGGAACACGCGCTCCACGCCCTCGCCATAGGACATCTTGCGGACGGTGAAGTTCTCGTTCAGGCCGCCGCCCGAGCGCGCGATGCACACGCCCTCATAGGCCTGCACGCGCGAGCGCTCGCCTTCCTTGACCTTCACATTGACGATGACGGTGTCGCCCGGGCCGAATTCCGGCACGGCGCGCTGGGCGGCCACGGTGGCGGCCTGCTCTTTTTCGAGCTGAGCGATGATATCCATTGACTGTCTTCCTTAAAGGGATGGGGGCCTATAGCCCCAACCCGGTCCAAAATCAAATCTTTCCCGACTCGTGGAGTGTCCAGAGATCGGGCCGTCTTGCACGTGTCAGGGCTTCGCGCTGCTCCTGCTTCCACCGGGCGATCGCCTTGTGGTCGCCGGAGAGCAAAATCCCCGGAATTTCAGCACCCTCCCAGAGGTTGGGCTTGGTGTAGTGGGGGTGCTCCAGAAGCCCCCCTTCGAAACTTTCCTCCTCGCCAGACGCCTGGCTTCCCATGACGCCGGGAAGCAGCCTGACGATGGCGTCGAGCAGCACGAGTGCAGCGGGCTCGCCGCCTGAGAGCACGTAGTCCCCGATCGAGACCTCGCGAAGCTCACGCTTCGCGATCACCCGCTCGTCCACACCCTCGAAGCGGCCGCAGACGATCAGGCAGCCGGGACCCGCGCTCAGTTCCCGCACCAGGCCTTGCGTCAGCGGTTCGCCGCGCGGGCTCATGAGCAGCCTTGGCCCCTCATGCGGGGCGGCATCGATCGCCGCCGCCAGCACGTCAGGCTTCAGCACCATGCCCGCACCGCCGCCCGCCGGATGGTCATCGACCGTCCGGTGCCGGTCCGTGGCGGAGGCCCGGATGTCCCTGGCCTCAAGAGACCAGATGCCCTGTTCGAGCGCACGGCCTGCAAGCGAAATCCCCAGCGGCCCCGGAAACATCTCGGGAAAGAGGGTCAGCACCGTGGCCTTGAAGCTCATGGCTGCCCCTCCGCGTCGAGATAGCCCTCAGGCAGGTCCACCACCACCTTCTCGCCATTCGTTTCCAGCACGTATTGGCCGGCGAAGGGGATCAGCACCGTGTCCTTTCGGCCTTCGACCTTCACGTCGATCAGGTCGCCCGCGCCATAATCCGCAACATCCACGATCTCGCCGAGGAGCGATCCATCAGCGAGATGAACCGGAAGCCCGATCAGGTCATGCACATAGACCTCGTCGTCGTCCGTTTCCGGAAGCCGCTCGCGCGGCACGAACAGCTCCGTGCCTCTCAGCGCCTCCGCTGCATTGCGGTCCGTGACCCCTTTCAGACTGGCGATGAAGCCGTCCTTCTGGAGCCTGAGCTTCGTGATCTCGACCTTCGCCCCCTTCGCCGTTTCGAGCGGCGAATAGCTGGCGATTGCCGCGGGGTCGGCGGTGAAGCTCCGAAGCTTCACCTCGCCCCGGATGCCATGTGCACCGGTGATGGCGCCGACGAGAATCATGTCCCTTTTCATTCCTCGGCCCCACGCAGTGGGGGAGAGGGCATCCCCTCAATCTTCCTCTCCCCCTCCG
>CAIYXE010000257.1 GCA_903930095.1 uncultured Hyphomicrobiales bacterium | reverse complement strand
TGATCCTTGCCATCGACTGTTCGTTCAGCGTGGATGCCCGCGAATTCGCCCTGCAGATGGACGGTATCGGCCGGGCCTTCATGCGTGAGGACGTGAAGAAGGCCATCGCCCAGGGGCACCGCCAGCGGATTGCCGTGGCAGTCGTGCAGTGGTCGGACGATCGCAACCAGATCGTGACTTTGCCCTGGACCGTCGTCGCCGGGGCAGCGGACGCCGACGCGCTGGGCCAACTCCTCATGAACATGCCGCGGCAGCTGGCGGAGGGGGGGACCTCCATTTCATCGGCACTCGCCTTCTCTGCAGCGCTGTTCGCCACGGCTCCTTCCGCCGAGCGGCAGGTGATCGACGTCTCAACGGACGGGCGCAACAACAGCGGCCCGCCCGTGTCGCCCATGCGCGACAGGCTGGTGGGCGAAGGCATCACCATCAATGGCCTCACCATCCTCAACGAGTGGCCCACGCTCGACAGCTATTTCGAGAACAACGTGGCGGGCGGCGTCGGCTATTTCGTGATCCCTGCGAATGACTATGAGGATTACGGCGAGGCAATGTTCCGCAAGCTGCTGCGCGAGATCACCGGACCCGGCATCACGTGAGTGGCATGCTGAAGCCCGCTTTGACCGGACCTTGCGGCTTGACCATTTCCGCTCGTGTCATTCTTCCCGAAATCCTGTTCGGCATGATAGAGAGGCCGGGTCATGAATCATGAACTGCTCGAACAGGCGCGCCGATTGATCGGCGCCATTACGCGCGGGCTGTCCGTGCGCCGGGGCGAGGGTGTCGCGGAGGTCCTCTCGCGGCTTGCCATGCAGGATCTGGACGAGGCCCGCTTCCGCGAACCCGGGCCGCGGGGACTTGCCGTTCTCTCTCATCTGCCGCAGTCGATCGGCGAGACCATGCTGCTTGACCCCGGACTAGCCGCTGCCATTGCCGCGGTCGAAGATTCGCTCCATTGGGTGCAGTCGTCGTCCTACACCGATGCGCTGCTGGGCGAGGGCTTCAGCGACAATTACGGATGGTCGCACATCATCGGGCCTGACGGTTTCTTTCCGGGCGATGATTTCCTGCTTGGCCTCCTCATGCTGGGGCCTGTCCGCCACTACCGTGACCACTATCACCCCGCGCCCGAACTCTACTGGCCGCTGACCCCCGGCAGCCACTGGAGCATTGATGGCGGACCCTTTGTGGAAAAGCCGCAGGGCGCCACGATCTGGCATCCGCCCATGGCGCTCCATGCCACCAAGACAGATGCGACACCGCTTCTTGCCGTCTGGTGCTGGACGAAGGATGTGGCAACGCCCGCCAGACTCAAGGCATGATGGGCCTGCTGAGGTCCCTGCTGTTTGTGGGCGCGGCGGCCTATCTCGGCATATTGCTCTATATGTATGTGCAGCAGCGCAGCCTGCAGTATTTCCCGAGCCATCAGGGCACCCCGCCGGAGGCACTGGGCCTTACCGGCGTCACCGAGGAGCGGGTTAAGACACCCGATGGCGAGACAATCGTCATGTGGCATGCGGAGGCGCGGCCGGGTTACCCGACGATCCTGTTCTTCCACGGCAATGGCGGGGAGATCTCGGGCCGGGCAGAGCGCATGGCCTTCTACCAGTCCCAGGGCTTCGGCGCGCTGTTCGTCTCCTACCGCGGCTATGGCGCCAGCACGGGAAAGATCTCCGAACAGGGCTTCATCACCGATGCGCTCACCGCTTATGACTTCCTTGCCGGGCGCGGCGTCGCGGCGAAGGACATCGCGCTGGTGGGCGAATCCCTCGGCACCGGCGTTGCGGTGCAACTCGCAGCCATGAGGCCCGTGGGTGCAGTGGTGCTGGAAGCGCCCTTCACCGCGGCGGTGGACGTGGCGGCGGAAATCTATCCCTGGCTTCCGGTGCGGCTTCTGATGAAGGATCAGTTCCGCTCCCGAGATGTCATCGGCAAGGTGAAGGCGCCGCTCCTGATCATCCACGGCGATGCCGACCGTGTGATACCCGTGGCGCACGGGCGAAAGCTCCATGAACTGGCAAACGCCCCAAAGGAACTGCTGATCCTGCCGGGCGCAAGCCATGACGCGATCAGCGACAGTCAGGTCTGGGCCCGCGAAGCAGCCTTTCTCCTGAGCACGATCCGGTAATCAGCCCGCCGGCCGGCAAATCCCCCCGATTTGACAAAAACATTTGCGATGAAACGCTTTCGTTATAAAAAACGCTAAGGTTGTATTTCTGGATGATCTGACCGAGGGAGGAAGCGATGGACGGCTATCCGGTTCGCCAGCAATATGTGTCCGACACTCCCGTGCAGCTTCTGGCCCGGCCGGTGGGTGCATTGCTCTCCGTTCCCGCCGGGGCGGTGACGCTGCTGGATGGTCTTGGCGTCAAGAGCGTTTTCGATCTCGGCGCCTCCATGCTGTTCGGCACGGCACGCGCGATCGTGGAGGCTGCATCGGGCGTCCAGTCGATGCGGGCGATGGCGGTCTCGCGCGACATGATCGATTCCACTGTCGCGGATCTCACCCTCGCCGAACTGGCCGACCAGCCGCTGACGGCGCTGCGCATCGTCGATGCCCAGCTGGGCCAGGCCATGGCCACGGCCTTCGGTACGGTCACGGTGCGTGAGCTTGCCGCCTGGCCGCCCTACCGGGCTGCGCGGCGCATCTTCAACGACGCCTATGGCTTCGCAAATCAGCTCCCCTACGACCCGGAGCGCCCCGCCGAACTGGTGCCCACGGCGCGCCAATATGCGACCGAGCGCGTCCAATATGACGTGCTGGTGCTTGACCATGTGCTCGAGCCCGTGGACGAGGATGAGCGACCCCGGCCTCCTCTGACCATGATTCCGAACTGGAACGACGGCGGTGACACATTCGGCGATGATCTGGATGACGTGCTTCTTTTCGAGAAGAGCTTCGACATCCGCAATGCGGGCGGCATTGACGTCGCCGACATCGTGGCCGCCACGCTGATGGCGCAGCCCGCCGTTGGCGCCATCCTCACCTATCGCCAGAGCTGGTTCCAGCAGGGCCTGGCGCTGGGCCAGCTGCTGCACTCGCTGGCGCTGGCGCCGGGCGAGAGCACGCGCATCGCGCTTGTCGACTGGACGCGCCGCGTGCGCGCTTCGAGCGATGAGGTAACGGAGCAACTGGAGGCGCTGAGTGCCAGCGTCGAGCGCAACCGCTCGATCAGCGAGGTCACCTCCGCCGTCGCGCGTGAGGCGCAGCAGGGGTTCTCCGAGATCTCGTCGTCCGCCACGGCGGAGCAATCCGCGCAAACCGCTGGCTCGGCGGGGATCGGCGTTGCGAAGCCCGGCATTCTGGGCGCCCTGAAGGAAGCTGTCTTCGGCAGTGACAGATCCGATATTGGCGTGCGCTCGTCAGGCACCTCATCCGCCACCTCAACCAACACCGGCTGGGCGTCGTCCAGGGCATCCTCCTCGGGCGAACGCACGCTCACCGGCGAGATGATGCAGAACGTGGCCGACCGCACCCAGCAGGCGGCCAACAGCACCCGCAACCGCCGCGCCACGGCGGTGACAGAGAGCTCGCAATCCGAAAGCGAGAAGCTGTCCACCCGCGTCGTCACCAACTACAATCACATGCATGCGCTGAGCGTGCTCTATTTCGAGGTGGTGCAGGTCTACCGCGTGGTGCTCGAGGTGGCGCGGGCCACGCCGGCGCTGTTCCTGCCGATGAAGCTCGTGACCTTCAACGAAACCGTCATCCGCCGCTATCGCAGCGTGATCGCGGCGGCGGGGCTGACGCCCGAGGTGCGTTCGCTTGCTGTTGCGCGCGCGGGCCAGCTCGCCATCGCAGCGCCGCGCCGCCTGTTGTGGAGCCGCGCCTTCCTGACGGAGGTCAGCAAGACGCTTGGGTTTCAGGTCGGGAACCCGGCGGATGCCGTCATCAACCTGCCGCTCAGCGATCTGAAACTCTTCCAGGTGGGATCGTCGGACAAGGCCTTTTTCGAGAATTTCTCAGGGGTCGCCGTGACCATGGCGAATGGTGCGCGCAGCGTCATTCCCATCATCGACCGCAAGGAGGCGCACAGCGCCTGGACGGGGCAGTTTGGCGCCGGCCTCCCGCAGGTGGATGCCCGCGAGATCGCGCGGATCGATCTCATCCAGAAGAAGGGTGAATTCGAGGGGGTCATCGAACTCCTCCTCTCTTTTGACGGGCGCCAGCCGGATGGGAAGCAGTGGTCCTATGTTCTCGATACCGGTGCAATGGCCGTAAGCGTCAGCATCGAATGCCGCAAGGAGAAGGTGACGCCCGCCTTCGTCATGACCCCCGCCATCGGCAATAGCGACCTGATTGCGCATCTGGAGGAGAATGCGCTGCATTACTCCTCCGCCATCTGGCGCTCGCTCGATGCGGCGGCGATCACCACGCTGCTCGGTACCTACAGGCTCGGCGGCCAGCGGTTGATCGAGGTGATCGACCCCGTGCCGGCGGCGGTCTCCGGCAACTATCTCGTGTTCCGCTTCTATGGCGACCTCGGCACGGAGGCGTGGGAGGCGCTGCAAGAAAAGCTCGGCGAGGATGCCACCCCGCGGGAGGACATGGTGCCCCTGCCCAGCGGCGGCGTCTTCGCGGAAGCCGTGCTCGGCCGTTCCAACGCGGCTGAAAAGCTCGACATCACACGGTTCTGGAACTGGCAGGACTCGCCCATTCCCATCCTGCCCTCCGAGATCAGCCCGCTCAGTGCGGGCGGCAAGGCCAATGACAAGACGCCCCAGACGGGCGCACTCGAAGGATCCATCGTCAACATCGTCAACCCGCCGTCGCTGCCTGATCCCGCAGGGCTAGGGCCCCTCTATTCGGCGGTCGCCAACGGCGGCATGTTCCGCGACATGAGCGGGCTCGCCCAGACGAGCGCCCTCGTCGGCGCTGCACTGCAGGCCGCACAGGCGGGTGCCGCAAACGCCACGGGTGCAGCGGGCGAGGCGCAGAGGGTGGCAGCCCAGCAATTGACAGAGGTCCTGAAGATCGCCGCACAGGTAGCACTCGCGGCCATGACGGGCGGGGGCAGCGCTGGCCTGAGTGCGCTTGGCGCCATTGGTGGTGCGGCGGCAGGCGGGGCTCCGGCAAAGCCCGGCGTGGCCAACACGCCGTCCAATGCCGGGGCGCTGATCAACCACGGTGCCGCAATGGATGCCCGGCCCCAGTCAGGTTCACCCGCTCCGGGAGGGGGTGGAGGCACGCCAGCCCCCAGCGGCGGCACGGCACCACGCGGCGGCTCAGGCAGCGGAGGACAGACAACCAGCCGCGAAGCCCAGGCGGCTGACGTGGCGCTGACCGGTTCTGGTGGCGGGGGCGGGCCTTACAGCCTTCTCAACAAGGCGATTCAGGATACGATCCTGGCGGCGGCTCCATCTCCTGTTTCGGCATCACCTCCGCCCGCGGATAGGTGGTGCTGCGCGCTGATGTTCAATGACGCCATCGAGCCCGCCAGCGTGACCGGCCACCGGTACAATTCCTCGAGCACGAGCAATTGCGGCTATGTCTATACGGAGAAGGCCGGGCTGATCGATATCGGGCATATCCGCGATCATGTCGATCTCACCAAGCATGTCTATGACGAGATCGAGAAGGAAGTGCCGGTCATCCGCTGCCGGGAAGGCGTGGCGCGCCTGCTGTCTTCGCCGTCCGACAAGGTCCTGCTTGCTGAGGCCATTGCCTTCGTGGATTCCTGGGCTCATGAACTTCGGACCTATGAGGCAAAGGACGACTTTTCGTCCTTCTCGCCGGAGGACATGGTGTCGAATTTCCTTGGCACCTACATCGGCGGTATGGCGCTGAAGGGCGGAGGCGCGGCTTCCGTGCCGGCCTTCAACGCGATCATCGATACGCTGCTGGCGGGCCTTCTCGCCGATCTGGGCGCCCGGTCCGCGGCGGACACGGAGGCTGTCATCGCATCGAAGAAGGGAACCGGAAAATGGTTCGATAGCTTTCCGCCGCGGCTCCTTCGCCGCAACTTCGAGGTCGTGCCATGGCCTGCCGGCATGCCCTACGACAAGTCCCCAGCACCGGCCTACATCAGCCTTGTCAGGCTGACGCCGCAGTTCGCCGAGTTCGAGTTCGACCTCAAGGAACCGTTGTATGATGGTTCTCGCCCGGCGCTTGCCGACTTCCCGGCGGCGACAGCGAAGATACGCGCACCCTTTGCGGCGGCTGGAACGGACAAGCCTTGAGTGATCGAAGCCCTTGCTGGCCGCTCAATAACCCGGCGGCGGCACGAAGCCGCCGTATTCCTTCTCCAGCAGTTCGGCGAAGCGGATGGAGGTCAAGTCGCCATATGCCCGCGTGATGATCTGGATGCCCGCTGGAAGCCCTTGCGGCGTGAGGCCCATCGGGGCGACCGTTGAGGGCAGGTAGAAACAGCCGGAATAGCCTGCCCAGAACAACTGGTCGGTGGTGGCCACGCGCTTGCCGTTCACCGTGATCTTGCGTTCGTGGCGTTCGCCCTCATGGTCATGCGGGAAGGCGGCGGAAGCTGCGGCGGGGCAGATCATCACGTCCCAATCCTCGAAGAACTGGTCCCACAACAGGCGCATCTGGTGGCGGCGTTCGTTGACCTTGAGCCAGTCGCGGTGGGAGAGCACATAGGCGCGCAGCATCTTGGTGAGGTAGCTGTCGTCCAGAGGGTCTGAGGCTGCGACCTTTTTGTGGTTGTTGGCGAATTCCGCATCCGACTGGCGGCGGCTGGTGGCAGAGCGCAACAGCGCGATGTAGACGTCCATCGCCTCCTTCGTCGTGAACTGCGGGCGCGCCGTGGTCGAAAGCGTCTTCACGCGCTTGCCGAGGAATTGCGTCAGCTTGCCGATGAGGTCCTGCACGTCGAGGTCGACCTCCGACTGCGTGTCCGTGACCATGACGGCGACGCGGAATTCCTTCAGCGACTTTTGCCTCGCAGGGGGAAGTGCCAAGGCGTATCCGCGTGAATCCGCCCCCACGGGGCCGGCGAGAAGCTTCAGCATCACCGCAAGGTCGCGCGCTGAGCGGGCCAGCGGCCCCGCGACCGAGATATCGCCCGGTTCCACGATGCCGGGCAGCAGATGGCCCTGATAGGGCACGATGCCGTATGTCGGCTTGTGGCCATAGACACCGCAATAATGCGCCGGGTTGCGGATGGAGGCGCCGATGTCCGAGCCGATCTCGAGGGCCGACATGCCGGTGGCAAGGGCGGTGGCCGAGCCCCCTGACGAGCCGCCGGGCGAGCGCGTCACATCCCACGGGTTGTTGGTGGTGCCGTAGATGGCGTTGAAGCTCTGCCAGTCCGCCAGCATCAGCGGCACGTTGGTCTTGCCATAGATGACCGCACCCGCCCCAGTGAGGCGCGTGATGGCCACGGCATCGGCAGAGGCGATGTTGTCCTTGAAGCGCGGGTCACCCCAGGTGGAGGGGGTTCCCGTCCAGTCGAAGCTCTCCTTGGCCGTCATCGGCACGCCGTCGAAAGGGCTGAGGGGCTTGCCCTTCTTCAGCCGCCGGTCGGCCGCGGCGGCTGCCTTCCTGGCGCGGGCGATGTCTGTCACCACCACGGCGTTCAGCGCGCCATTGTGCCTTGCATACTGGTCAAGGCACTGATCGAGCAGGGCTTGCGAAGTGAGTTTCCCCGCGCGCAGCAGGCGGCCGAGTTCGGTGGCGGAACGGAAATGCAGCGGAAGGCCGGCCATGGGAAACTCCTGTCTTGCCCACCAAACTAACTCCGCATGCCAGAACTGCAATCCCCCATGCTGACGGGGCGCATGGCAGCGTATAGACAGCGGGCATGGACCGCCGCAGCCTCATGACCGGTTATCTGCTCGTTGCCGCTGGCTCGGCGATGTTTTCATCGAAGGCGATCTTCATCAAGCTTGCCTATCTGGAACGCTATGACTCGCTGCTCATCCTGGCCTGGCGCATGGTTTTCGCATTGCCGGTGTTCCTTTTGGTCGGCGCCGTGGCGCTGGCGCGCCGGAAGGCAGAGGGAAAGCCGATGCCGCGGCGCAGCGCGGTGCTCGGGGCGGCGGGAATCGGCCTCATTGGCTATTACCTGGCCATGGTGCTGGACTTCGCGGGGCTGCTCTATGTGACGGCCCAGCTGGAGCGGCTCGCACTCTTCACCTATCCGATCTTCCTGATCTTTCTCGGCGCGGCCTTCTTCGGCATGCGGCTCACGGCGTCATCTTTGATTGCCGCTTTGATCACCTATCTGGGGCTGGCGGTGGTCTTCGTCTCGGATTTCTCGCTGGGCGGCCCCAATGTGACGCTCGGAACGCTGCTCGTGCTCGGGGCGGCGGTGAGCTTCGCGCTCTACCAGCTGATGGCCAAGCGCTATATCGGCGAGATGGGCCCCACGCTGTTCACCTCCGTTGCGCTGTCGGCCGCCGCCGTGACGACCCTTGCCCATGTGTTCATCATGCGGGGCGCGCTCGACACGTCCATGTCCACGCATTACTTCATGCTGGCCGCGGGCATCGGCATTCTGGCGACCGTGCTGCCATCCTTCTTCGTCAACGCCGGCCTCGCCCGCATCGGCGCTGCGTCCACCGCCATCATCTCCAACGTCTCACCACTGCTGACGATCTATTTCGCCGTCGTGCTGCTGGGCGAGGAATTCACACTGCCCCACGCCATCGGCACAGCACTCGTCGTTGGCGGCGTCGGCTATCACACCTGGCGGGAGATCCGAAAGCCAGTGGCCGAGGCCACATGATCTCGTGACGTCATTCCGGCGAAAGCCGGAATCCCGCTTTGGGCGCCCGAAGCTGGACCCCGGCCTTCGCCGGGGTGACGCCACTATATGTTGCCTAACCTGAGAAACTGTCTTGCAATTTAAGCGCACTGGTTGAGAATAGACTTATAGGGGTTCATTCAGTGGGAAGCACAGTCATGACCTTGCTCGTCAACCCGTCCCATCCAGGGGAGGTGCTTCAGGAACTTTATCTCGTTCCCCTGGGTTTGAGCTTCACCGTCTTGGCCAAGCGCATTCATGTGCCGCGCACCCGCATCGAGCGGCTTTTGAAGGGCGAGACCTCCCTGACCGCGGACACCGCCATGCGCCTTGCGCGGGTTTTTAGCACGACGGCGGAGTACTGGATGAACCTCCAGCGCGCGTGGGATCTGGCCCGCGCACGCGAAACCATCGACGTGTCCAGCATCGAGCCGCTTGCCGCGGCCTGAGCTTACTCAGCTCACATTGTCCGGGAGCACTTCCTTGCGCTTAGCCATGAACTCCACGAGCTGGTCATCGATGCCTTGGTCCAGCGGCGGGGCTTCGTAGTCGCGGAGCATCTGCTTCCACTTCTCGTTGGCGCGCACCACAATGTCCTTCTCCCCTTCGTCCCGCCACTGCTCGAAGGAGTTGTTGTCGGCAAGGCCCGAACGCCAGAAGGCGGTTTCGAAATTGGCCTGGGTATGGGCGCAGCCGAGGTAGTGCGAACCGGGGCCCACCTCGCGGATGGCGTCCAGCGCCTGGCCGTTCTCGGAGAAGTCCACGCCCTCGGCGAACTTCTGGTACATGGAGAGCTGGTCGGCATCCATGATGAGCTTCTCGTAGCCTGATGCCAGCCCGCCTTCGAGCCAGCCCGCGGCGTGAAGGCAGAAGTTCACGCCCGACAGCAGCGTCGACCACATGGTGTTCGCACTCTCATAGGCCGCCTGCGCATCGGGAAGCTTCGAGCCGCAGAGGCTGCCGCCGGAGCGGAATGGAACACCCATGCGCCGGGCGAGCTGGGCCGCACCGAAGGTCACCATTGCGGGTTCGGGCGAGCCGAAGGTCGGCGCACCGGACTGCATGGACATCGACGCCGCGAAGGTGCCGAACACCACGGGCGCACCCGGGCGGCAGAGCTGGGTGAAGGCGATGCCGACGGAGGCCTCCGCCAGGATCTGCGTGAGGGTTCCAACCGTCGTCACCGGCGACATGGCACCCGCCACGATGAAGGGCGAGATCACGCAGGCCTGGTTGGCCCGCGCCAGCACCTTCAGCGCGCCCAGCATCACGCCGTCCCACACCATGGGGGAGTTGGCGTTGATGAGGGAGGTCATCACGCAGTTCTGGTCCACGAAGTCCTTGCCGAAGACCATTTCCGCCATGGCAACGGAATCAGCCGAACGCTCGCCCGCCGTGACCGAGGCCATGAAGGGTTTGTCGGAATATTTGATATGGGTGTAGATCATGTCCAGGTGGCGCTTGGCCACTGGAATGTCCACCGGCTCACACAGCGTGCCGCCCGCATGGTGCAGGCTCGGCAGCATGTAGACGAGCTTGGCGAAGTTGCGGAAGTCCTCGATCGTGGCGTAGCGGCGGCCCTCGTCGAGGTTGCGGATGAAGGGCGGGCCATAGACCGGGGCGAACACCATGTTGTTGCCGCCGATGGTCACATTGTTCGCCGGGTTGCGCGCATGTTGCACATATTCGCGCGGCGCCGTC
>CAIYXE010000256.1 GCA_903930095.1 uncultured Hyphomicrobiales bacterium | reverse complement strand
AGGCAGAGCGTGCGGATCATCACGTCGGCGTTCATCAGCAGCGTGCGCTTCATGCGGTAAGGCTCAAGGACGCGCCGCCAGCAGATGCCCGCCCCCATGCCGCGCAGCATGGCGAAGGCAAGCCCCAGGGCGAGGGCAACCGCCGACCACTCGGCGATCAGCGCTGCGAGCCCTACCCCGTCCGACGTCATGCCGAGGTGCAGCACGAAAAGGGCTGACAGCGCCATGTTGGTGAGGTTGAGGAACAGCTGCACCGCAAAGGCCAGCTTGGCGCGCGACTGGCCGATGAACCAGCCCATGACGCAGTAGTTGGCGAGGGCGGCGGGCGCCGACCAGATGCGGTAGTTGAAGTAGGTTTCGCCATGCTGGCGGATTTCGGCCGAACCGCCGACAAGGCCGAAGCCCGCCTCCCGGATTAGCGGCGCGAGAAGGATGAGCGCGACGCCAGCCGCCACGCCGATCATCAGTGCACGGACCAGAACGGCGACGAGCTCTACGGTATCCCCCGCCCCCAGCGCCTGGGCGGACAGCCCGCCGGTGGACAGCCTGAGAAAGCCGAAGCCCCAGAAGATGAAGCTGAAGATCAGCGCACCGACCGCGATGGCGCCGATGTAATAGGGGTCATGCAGCTGGCCGATCACCGCGGTGTTGACGACGCCGATCATCGGCTCCGAGACGTTGGAGAGCATGATCGGGACCGCGACCGTCAGGACCGAACGGTGCGTCACCGGGGATTTGGGATCGAAGGACATGCGGCGGTGTTGCTTCTGCCTGCGCCGCAAGTCAAGCTGGCGTCCCCATGAGCCTGCCGCAGCGCTTCCTTGACTGGTTCTCCGCCCGGGGCTGGACACCGCGCCCGCACCAGCTGGCGGTGCTCCGGCATGCCGAGGCACGCCAGAGCGTGCTGCTGATCTCGCCCACGGGCGGGGGCAAGACGCTGGCGGGCTTCCTGCCGAGCCTCGCCGAGATCACGCAGGGCGGACAGGGCGGCGGCATCCACACGCTCTACGTCTCGCCATTGAAGGCGCTGGCCGTGGACATCGCGCGCAACCTCGAGGCGCCGATCGCGGAGATGGGGCTTCCCGTGCGGGTCGAAACGCGGACGGGCGACACGCCCCATTCCAGGCGCCAGCGCCAGCGCCAGAAGCCGCCCGACATCCTCATCACCACGCCGGAGCAGGTGTCGCTGCTGATCGCCGACCCCAATGCGGCACATCTGCTGAAGGGGCTGCGGACGGTGATCCTCGACGAGCTTCACGCCATGGTGACGTCGAAGCGGGGGGTTCTGCTGTCGCTTGCCCTGTCCCGGCTCGGGGCGCTGGCGCCGGATGCGATCCGGATCGGGCTGTCGGCCACCGTGGCGGACCCCGATGCGCTGCGGGCGTGGCTGGTTCCTGCCGGCGCTGCGCCCGCGCCGCTGGTGCTGGGCCAGCCGGGGGCGAAGCCTTCGATCCGCATCCTCTCCTCCGTCGAGCGCGTGCCGTGGTCGGGGCATTCGGCGCGCTATGCGATTCCTGAAATCTATGAGGAGATCAAGCGCGCGCAGATGACGCTGGTCTTCGTCAACACCAGGTCGCAGGCGGAGGTGATTTTCCAGGCGCTGTGGGAGGCCAATGACGAGAACCTGCCGATTGCCCTGCACCACGGATCACTCGACGTGGCGCAGCGGCGGAAGGTGGAGGCGGCGATGGGCGAAGGCCGCTTGCGCGCCGTGGTGTGCACCTCAACGCTCGAGCTCGGCATCGACTGGGGGGATGTCGATCTCGTCATCCACATCGGAGCGCCCAAGGGATCGAGCCGGCTGCTGCAGCGGATCGGGCGTTCGAACCACAAGCTGGACCTTCCGTCACAGGCGCTGCTCGTGCCCTCCAACCGCTTCGAGGTGCTGGAGTGCCAGGCGGCGCTGAAGGCTGCCGAGGAAAATGCTCAGGATACGGAATATCCCATGGTGCTGAAGCTGGACGTGCTGGCCCAGCACATCCTGTGCCGGGCCTCTGCGGGGCCGTTCCACCCTGACGATCTCTTCGCCGAAGTGAGCAGCGCCTGGACTTATCGCAGCTTGAGCCGGGAGGATTTCGACAAGGCCGTCGACTACGTGGCGACCGGCGGCTATGCGCTGCGCGCCTATGAGCGCTATGCCAAGCTGAAGGTGCAGGCCGATGGCACGCTGCGCCTTGCTCACCCACGGCTTGCCACGTCCTATCGCCTGAACATGGGGACCATCGTCGAGGACGAGATGCTGAAGGTGCGCCTTGCCCATGTGAAGCGGCGGCTGGGCAAGCGCGTGGTGACGGGCGGGCGCGTGCTGGGCGAGGTGGAGGAATGGTTCCTGAGCCAGCTGACCGTGGGACAGACCTTCATGTTCGCGGGCGAGATCCTGCGCCATGAGGGCATCGACGAGTTCGGCGCGCTGGCCACGCGCTCGCATGACCGGGAGGCCATGGTGCCGTCCTATCAGGGCGGCAAGTTTCCGCTTTCCACCTATCTGGCCGCGCGGGTCCGCGAGATGCTGTCCGACCCTTCGCAATGGAAGGCGCTGCCGCCGCAGGTGAAGGGCTGGCTCTCGCTGCAGCGCTTCCGCTCCGTCGTGCCGAAGGCGAGCCAGATGCTGGTCGAGACCTTCCCGCGCGCGGAAAAGCACTACATGGTGTGTTACCCCTTCGAGGGACGGCTGGCGCACCAGACGCTGGGCATGCTGCTGACCAGGCGGCTGGAGCGTGCCGGGATGCAGCCCCTGGGGTTTGTCGCCTCCGAATATGCGCTGGTCATCTCGATGGTGCGCGATCTCTCGCTGTCGATCTCCGCGGGACGGATTTCGCTTGGCCGGCTGTTCGACGAGGACATGCTCGGCGACGACCTTGAGGCGTGGCTGGCCGAATCCATGCTGATGAAGCGGACCTTCCGCTATGCCGCGATCATCGCCGGGCTGATCGAGCGGCGCCAGCCTGGCCATGAGAAGACAGCGCGCCAGATGACGGTGAACACCGACCTCATCTATGACGTGCTGCGCACGCACCAGCCGGACCACATATTGCTGCGCGCGGCATGGGATGACGCGGCCGAAGGGCTGATCGACGCCTGGCGGCTCGGCGCCATGCTGCGGCGGATCAAGGGCCAGATCCTGCACAGGGCGCTCGACACCGTGTCGCCGCTCGCCGTGCCGGTGCTGTTGGAGATCGGGCGCGAATCGGTTTACGGCGAGGGCCATGATGCCCTTCTCGCCGAAGCCGCGGACGAGCTCCTCGACGAGGCCATGCGGCTTGTCTAGGTCGCATCGCATCAGCCTGGGCGGTGTGGACTTCATTCCCAGCCTGTCGGGCGCGCTCTACGCCCCGGCGTTCGGGGCGCTGCTGGTGGCGGACCTGCACCTCGAGAAGGGAACGAGCCTTGCCCGCCGCGGCGTGCACTTGCCGCCCTACGACACGCGCGAATCGCTGAACCAGCTCAGCGCCGCGCTGGAGGAGGTGCGGCCCGCGCGGCTGATCTTCCTGGGCGACAGCTTCCACGACGGCGAGGCACGCGACCGGATCGACGCGGGCGACCTGGCGGTTCTGCGCTCAATCACCTCATCCGTGGAGACGGTGTGGATCACCGGCAACCACGACCCGGCCCCGCCGCGCGACATCGGCGGCAGCATCGTGGAGGAGATGGCGCTGGGCCCTGTGATGCTGCGCCATGAAGCACGGGTGCTGCAGGCGGGCGAGGCCGAAATCTCAGGCCATCTCCATCCTGCCGCCGCCGTCCATGCGCGCGGGCACAGGATCCGCTGCCGTTGCTTCATTGCGGACGGGCAGCGCATGGTGATGCCGGCCTTCGGCAGCTACACCGGCGCGCTCAGCGTGCGCGCAGAGCCCTTTGCGCGGCTGTTTGATGGCTTCGACGTCTGGATGATCGGCGAAAAGGCCATTCACCGCTTTCCGGGCAGCAAGGTCAGGTGACGAGCACGGCCACGAGTGCTGCCGTGAGCGAGATGACCGCGCCTGCCGTGAGCAGCATGCGCAGCTTGCCGAACCAGGCCGGAAGCCGCCCCGACTCGACGCTTGTCACGTCCCACAGCGCCTGCATGAGGAAACCCGCAATCAGCAGGGTGAGGGCGGGCACCGCCGGAATGAAGATGGCGGCGAGGCCTGCGAGGGAACCCAGTACACTGGCCGCGAACTCCAGCCCCTGGCGGCGCGTGTCATAGGGGCCGATGGCCGTTCCCCAGCGAATGCCGCCGAGGAAGGACAATATGATCGCCCCATAGGCGATGATCAGCTGAAGGCCACGTTCGGGCGCGAGGCCGGGAAGCATGGTCCACAGGGCGGCGGCGCCACCCAAAAAGGGAATGAGCCCGGCAAGGCCCAAAAGCAGCGCGGCGCCGGGAATGGAGGTCGGGGAATTCCGTTCGGTCATGACGCCAGTTTGGCCTGCCGCGCGGGCGAGGACAAGCGGGCGGGCTCAACCCGCCCTTTCGCGCATCTCGGCGACGACTTCGGGCGTGACCACACCGGTGACATCAAGGCCGGACAGCTCCTGGAACTGGCGAATCGCGGCGACGGTGCGGCTGCCGAGCTTGCCGTCAGGCGCGCCGACGTT
>CAIYXE010000255.1 GCA_903930095.1 uncultured Hyphomicrobiales bacterium | reverse complement strand
GCAGACGGCGGCAGGCGGCGCATGGCGCGTCGTGGTGGTCGACCCGGCGGATGAGCTGAACAAGTCCTCGGCAAACGCCTTGCTGAAACTTATCGAGGAGCCCCCGAAACAGGCGGTGTTCCTCCTCGTCTGCAACCAGCCCGGCCAGTTGCTTCGCACCATCCGCTCGCGCTGTCTCCACCTGCCGCTCCAGCGCCTGGGCATGGAAGATACGGCCAAGGTTCTTCGCGGCCTTCCTGCCAAGGCCACGGAGGGTGCGGGCGAGGCTGAAATCGAGCAGGCCGCCGGGTTGTCGCGCGGGTGTCCGGGTCTCGCCCTCGAGATGATCGGGTCAAGCGGTGCTAAGGCCTTTGCCGAGTTCTTGAAGCGCTCCAAGCTGTCGCCAGCCACCGCGGTCGAGATTGCATCGGCATTTTCGGGCCGCGAATCGGCGGAGGACTTCTATATCTTCTGTGACCTGCTGGTGGGCTGGGCGGCGGAGCAGGCGCGGGCCGCAGGGCTTGCCGGGCGCGGGGCAGCACTTGCCGCCGCGCATGACGACATCCACTCTTCCCTCCGGCAGGCGGATGCCCTAAACCTCGACCGCCGCCAAACCGTTACCGATGCGCTGATGCGCCTCGAAGAGGCGCTCAAGGCCTCCTGACCCGAACTAGTTGAGATCCATGTCGAAACCAAAATTCTACATCACCACGGCCATTCCTTATGCCAATGGCGCGCCCCACATCGGCCACGCCTATGAGCGGATCGCGACCGACGCCATCGCCCGCTTCAAGCGGCTCGATGGCTATGACGTGCTCTTCGTCACCGGCATGGACGAGCATGGCCAGAAGATGCAGCAGACGGCGGCGCGCGAGGGCATCACGTCCCAGCAGCTGGCCGATCGCACCGCGGCGCAGTTCGAACGGATGGGCGAGGAGCTCAACGCCCGCGCCGACGACATCCTGCGCACCACGGAGGAGCGCCACAAGCAGTCGGTCCAGGAAATCTGGCGCCGCATGGCCGCCAACGGCGACATCTACCTCTCCAAATATGCCGGCTGGTACTCCGTCCGCGACGAGGCCTATTACGCCGAGGATGAGACGGAGCTGCGTGAGGGCAGGCGCTTTTCGGTCAAGACCGGCACCCCGGTCGAATGGGTGGAGGAGGAGAGCTACTTCTTCCGCCTGTCCGCCTATGCCGGAAAGCTGCTCGAGCTTTATGAAAAGCGCCCGGAGTTCGTGACGCCGGAGCATTACCGCAACGAGATCGTCGCCTTCGTGAAACGCGGCCTCAATGACCTGTCCGTGTCGCGAACCACCTTCGACTGGGGCATCCCCGTGCCGGATGATCCGAAGCATGTCATGTATGTCTGGGTCGATGCGCTCACCAACTACCTCTCGGCCACCGGCTTCCCGGATTCCAACGCGCCGCGCGCGGCGTTCTGGCCCGCCTCCGCCCATGTGATCGGCAAGGACATCACGCGCTTCCACGCCATCTATTGGCCAGCCTTCCTGCTCTCCGCCGGCCTTCCCGTGCCGGAGCAGGTCGTCGTGCACGGGTTCCTGTTCAGCCGCGGCGAGAAGATGTCGAAGTCGGTCGGCAATGTCGTCTCGCCCTCCGACCTGGTGCGGACCTATGGGGTGGACCAGACCCGCTATTTCTTCCTGCGCGAGGTTCCCTTCGGCCAGGACGGCAACTACAGCCACGAGGCCATCGTCAACCGCATCAATGCCGACCTCGCCAACGACCTGGGCAACCTCGCCCAGCGCTCCCTCTCCATGATCGCCAAGAACTGCGGTGGGGTCGTGCCGGACTGCGGACCGCTGTCGGATGCCGACAGGGAGATCCTTGCCGCCGCCGATGCCATCCATGCCGAGGCACGCGCGGCGCATGAGAGCTACGCCATCAACAAGGCGCTCGACTCCATCTGGCGGGTTGTGGCCGACGCCAACCGCTACTTTGCCGCGCAGGAACCCTGGGCATTGAAGAAGACCGATCCGTCCAGGATGGCCACAGTCCTCTATGTCACGGCGGAAGTTTTGCGCATCATCGGCATCATGTCCCAGCCCTACATTCCGTCATCCGCAGCAACACTTTTGCAACTTCTTGGCAACGAAAACCATGCGCGCGGCTTCGCAGATCTTGGTCGCCGGCTCGTGCCGGGAACGCCGCTTCCGGCACCCCAGCCCATTTTTCCGCGCTATGTCGAGGAAGAGGCGTCAGGGGCGTGAGCATGCTGGTCGTCGACAGCCACTGCCATCTCGATTTCGAGGGCATGGACGAGAAACTGCCCGGCGTTCTGGCGCGTGCCGAGGAGGCGGGGGTGGGCCTCATGGTATCGATTTCTTCGCGCGTCCGCGCCTTTGGCAGGCTGCAGAGCATCGCGGAGAATAATCCTCATGTTTTCTGCACCGTCGGCACGCATCCTCACAACGCGCATGAGGAACTGGACGTGACCGCTGAGGATCTTGCGCGCCTGGCTCAGCATCCGAAATGCGTCGGCATCGGCGAGGCCGGCCTCGACTATCACTATGATCTCTCCCCGCGTGAGGCACAGCGGGCGGGCTTTCTGGTCCACATCGCGGCCGCGCGCCTCACCGGCCTGCCGCTGGTCATCCACAGCCGCGAGGCCGAGGACGATACGCGATTGATCTTGCAGGACGAAATGAAGCGGGGAGGGTTCACCCCGCTGCTCCACTGCTTCACGTCGCGTGCCGAACTGGCCCAGGCTGCCGTGGAACTGGGGGGCTATGTCTCCTTCTCAGGGATCCTCACCTACAAGTCTGCCGAGGACATCCGCCAGACTGCCGCGAACCTGCCGCTCGACCGCATCATCGTGGAGACGGACTCGCCCTATCTGTCACCCGTGCCCTATCGCGGAAAACCCAATGAACCTGCATATTTAATAAAAACACTTGAGACACTGGCGCAAGTGAGAGGCGTCACGGCCGGCGAGATGGCGAGGATCACCAGCGACAATTTCTTCCGGCTGTTCTCCAAGGTGCCGCGCCCGGCCCGCTTCGCTGCCGCCGCATGAGCATGTCGATCACCATCCTTGGCTGCGGCTCCTCGGGCGGCGTGCCAAGGATCGGGAATGACTGGGGAAAATGCGATCCTGCAAATCCCCGGAACCGCCGCCGCCGCTGCTCGGCGCTGGTCACCAGAACAGGCGAGGGGGGTGATACCCGCATCCTGATCGATACCTCGCCAGACCTCCGCGAGCAGATGCTTTCGTCTGGAATCAACGACATAGATGCCGTTCTCTATACCCATGAGCATGCCGACCACACCCATGGCATCGATGATCTGCGCGCCTTCTTCCTGATCAAGCGCGCCCGCATTCCGGTCTGGGCAGACGATGCCACTGGCCGCATGCTGACGACCCGCTTCGCCTATTGCTTCTATTCCCCGCCCGGAAGCGACTACCCGCCGATCATCCACCTGAATGCAATTGAGCCAGGAAAACCTATTGTTATCAATGGGGAAGGGGGTAGCATCGCAGCGCTTCCCTTCGAGGTCAACCACGGCGCCATCGACGCGCTGGGCTTCCGCATCGGCGGCATGGCCTATACGCCCGATATCGACGGCGTGCCCGAGAAGAGCCTCTCCGCCCTCGAGAATCTTGACCTCTGGATCGTCGACGGCCTGCGCCGGGCTCCGCACCCGAGCCATTGGAGCCTGCCGCAAACCCTCGCATGGATCGCCCGCCTGAAGCCGAAGCGCGCGGTGATCACCAACATGCATCAGGACCTCGATTTCGACAGCCTGACCCGGAAGCTTCCGGCAAATGTTGAACCGGCCTATGATGGACTTAAACTCACCTTCTGAAATCGAAGGGACGAAAACCCATGATGAAATCCATTGCCACAAGCCTTTTGTCACTGGCGCTGCTCACCTCGCCCGGCCTGGCCCAGACCAGCTGCGACCCCGCCAGCCTGGCCGCAGCCGTTGACCGCTACGCCGCCGAACCCTTCAGCGCCCTGAACTGGCGCGTGCTGCAGGGCTTGGGAGATCCGATGATCGAGGCCTCGATGGCAGGTGGCGATACATGGTCGCTGCAGGAGCGCTGGCGCTCGCTGGCTGGTGAAATTCTCCCCGAATCCCAAGAACTTCAGGCCGTCAGCTGGAACTGCCGGATCGCCTATCCGCTCTCCGTGCTGGAGAAGCGCGTCGCTGCCCTGGGCAAGGACCATCCCTATGTGAAGCAGTGGCTGCTCACCCAGGAGCAGGTCATGCGCGCCTGCAGCAGCGAGCAGGGCGAGGCAACACTTCCGCCACCGCTCGAGGCGGAAGCGGCCTTCGCCAACCGGCAGGCCATGGATCGGGCCTATCAGGAGGCATCGATCGCCTTCTACCGTGACAGGGAAAAGGCCATCCCGATGTTCCGCGCTATTGCGCAATCGAATTCGCAGCATCGGGCGGCTGCCCGCTACAACATTGCAAACCTTCTTGCCAATGCGAAGCAGCCTGAGGCCGCGCGGGCAGAAGCCGAGGCCATTCTCGCCGATGCATCGCTTTCATCGGTGCATGCGATTACCCGCGAGCTTCTGGGCTATATCGCCAATCAGGAGGACACAGCGCAGGGTTGGACGCGGCTCATCGATGGATCGATTGCAACGCTCGAGACCCCGGCCGGCAGCATCCTGGCGAGTGAGGATCTGAAGCGGGAATATGCATCAGCCCTCACCGATATCGACTTCGTCGGCGTCAGGGAAAAGAACGACGATTGGTGGCTCGACGGCACGCTGCCCGAAAACCCAACGATTTCAAAGTCGCTCGTCGATGCCTCGCGCCAGCACCCGATGGCGCTGTGGATGATGGCGGGCCAGTCGGCCAATCAGCCTTTCATGCTTGCGCCCTGGAGCCTCGTCGGGGGCAAGTGGCAAACCCACATGGCGGCCGACATCGACAAAGCGCTTGCCATCGCGCCTTCCGGCAGCAAGATCAATGACTTGGCGCGAGACATGCTGACGGTGCTCGCGGCGAACCCCAATGATGGGGTGCGCGCCGTGTTCTGGGAGAAGGCAAAGGCGTCGATGACGGCGGCAGAAAAGAGCTGCGGGTCAGCGCCCGAAACAGCCGCGGCGGGCTTCCTGCTCATGCATGCCGTGCGGCTATCCGCCATGGCCGGAAATGTCGACGAGGCAATTGCCGGGCTGGAGGCCGTGCCTTTCAAGACCGCACGGGCCTACAAGATGGGTGCGCTTCATGGCCTGGCACAATATCTTGTGGCCATGGGCCAGCTCGACGATGCCCGCAGGCTGCGCGACCGGCTGATCACGCCGGAGGTTTTGCAAGCAGCTCCGGGCGAAGACGTGAGCGTTGACCGGGACCGGTTTTCCGCCGTGCTGGCGTTGATTGCCGAGGATGAGGCGAAGTGGCGGGAGGCGGTTCTTCTAAGGAGCGATCCGGCCTCTTCCGTGATGTTCAATTTCCTTCCGGCCAAGACCTTGTGGGCGCTGGCGGCGGACCAGGCCTTTGGCGCGCCGGACCGGGCGCTGTTTGCCAGGGCGGCCTGGACCAGGGAGTATGGGCTGGTGCGCCGGGTGGATGGGGAGAAGCTTGCCACGCTTCATGAATCAAACCCTGAAATCAAAGCCGTATGGGAGAAAGTGAAAGCGGATTATCCGGATGTTTCGCCGCGCAACCAGCGGCTGTTAACCATATTGCGGAGCCCCGCGCACAACATTCTGGTGGCCATGCCCGGCGGCTGGTCGCCAGAGAGCATAAAGCCTTCCAGCTTCACCGAGATCGACGGCTGGAACCCCAATGACAAGAACTGGTGGTGCCCCTTCGAGCCGGACCGGCAGTTGCTTGCGCTGCGCCGCCAGGCTGACGATGCGATGGGGCTGCCTGAGGCCGAGGGCTACGCCATGCGCCGGCTGGCCAATGTCGACGACCCGGAATTGCGCGCGGCGCTGGCCGAAAAACGCGACCGGGTGCTGAGTGGCCACCCCATGGTGAAGGCGGTGAACTGGAAGGAAATCCGGGCACTTACGCAGATGGACCAAGCGCCGAAGCGGCTGACCGAGGCGGCGATCCGCTGGGCCAGGAATTCCCGCGGCGAGGATGGCGCGGCCGAGGCGCTGGCACTGGCAGTCAAGGCCACGCGCTATGGCTGTAACTGGCACGGCGGGCATGAGCGTTATTCCAGGGCGGCCCAGCAGATGCTGGTGCGGCGGTTCGAGGCGACGCCGTGGCAGAAGCAGACGCCATATTGGTTCGGATGCCGCCGCCAGGAGTGGAATGCGGATTTCACGGCGAAGGTGACCAGCTGCGAGCCGAAGAGCTGGCCGAAGCAGGCGCCGCTGAACTAGGAGGTCCGGAGTCCAGTCCAAGTCATTGATGGGGCTGGATTCCTACCATGCAGAAATATTCCATAATATATATTATGCGAATTGCGGTTCAGAATGGTGCCCGACCGGAATCATCTCGGGCGACTGCGCCGTGAAGGCACTTCCCTGCCAGTCCCCGAGCCAGGATTCGACGCTGAGATGGGCGTTGCAAATGGCGCGTTGTATGTTGTCTTTTGTTGCAAAACGGATGCTGGACGTTGCGTTCCAAAGACGTCCGCGGTTGTCCTGGTAGCAGGTTTCGTAGGTCGCGATTGCGGTAGCCGAATCGAAGCTGACGTCATTCCAGGCTGACACAGGTCCGAGCCCCGGCAGGTCGAAGACCCGTCGCGAGAGCTCTGGTACCCACTCCCGCCATTCCTCCCGCGCGGGATTGCGGGAGTCGAAGATGAAGCGGCCACTGGGTGCGAGGTGAGCGGCAATCGTTTTACAAAGTGCCAGCTGGTCGGCGTCGGTGAGGAAGCACTGGAAGGCGTGGCCGGTGAGAAGGACGAGATCGAAGCGGCGCCCCAGCCGAACGGTGCGGGCATCGGCCTCGACCCAGGTGACGGCCCCGCCCCCTTCCCGGCTTCGCGCCACATCCAGCATGGCGGCGGCGGGGTCCACACCCCAGACCTCCCGCCCGGTGCCCAGTGCCGCCGCCAGAAGACCGGTGCCGCAGCCGAGGTCGAGTACGCTGCGGGCGTGCTCCGCCAATTGCAGGCAATAGCGGGTGTCGTCGCCCCAGCCGTTCTCGGCGTCGTAGAACGCCACGAGTTCGGGGTCCTGGAAGAGCCTGTCCTGCATGTTCTCCGGGTAGTCGTTTTTCGCGGGATCGGCTAGTAGACTTGAGCATGAGCCAGAACCCAGCCGACAACCCCGCCAACATGGACCCCCGCAAGATCGAGACGCTGCGCGCCATCATGAAGGCGCTCAGGACGCCGGTGACGGGCTGCCCGTGGGACCTCGAGCAGACATTCGAGACGATCGCCCCCTACACCATCGAGGAGGCCTATGAGGTGGCGGATGCGATCCAGACCGGCTCCCGCGCGGAGCTGTGCGAGGAGCTGGGCGACCTGCTGCTGCAGGCCGTCTACCACGCGCAGATGGCGGATGAGGAAGGAAGCTTCACCTTCGATGACGTGATCGCGGCGGTGAACGCCAAGATGATCCGCCGCCACCCGCATGTGTTCGGGGACGACGAGGCGCGCTCTGCCACGCTGGCCAAGGGCTTCTGGGAGGAGAACAAGGCCAAGGAGCGCAAGGACAGGCCGAAGCAGGGCACGCTGGCGGGAATCCCTTCCGCCCTGCCCGGCCTGACGCGCGCCCTGAAACTGCAGGCCAAGGCCGCCAAGGTGGGCTTCGACTGGCCGTCGGTCGAGAATGTCTATGACAAGATCGCCGAGGAAGTGGCGGAGTTCCGCGCAGCACCCGAGGAGAAGAAGGCGGAGGAGTTCGGCGACCTGATGTTTGCCATGGCCAATGTGGCGCGGCATTTGGGGATCGACCCCGAGGCGGCGCTGCGTGGGACCAACGCCAAGTTCGAGCGCCGCTTTGCCCACATCGAGGCGCGGCTCAGCGAGATGGGCAAGGAGCCGAAAGACTCCGGTCTCGCGGAGATGGACGCGCTGTGGGACGAGGCAAAGCGGCTGGGGAAGTAAGCGACTCGCGTGAGCCAAGCCCTCATCCGCCCTTCGGGCACCTTCTCCCATCGCGGCGCGACGGGAGAAGGGACTCGTGGTGAGGTTTCCCTTCTGCCATCGCGGTGCGACGGGAGAAGGGAATAATGATCGCACAGCTTTCCCTTCTCCCGTCCGAAGGATGGGAGAAGGTGGCCGAAAGGCCGGATGAGGGCCTCTTTCTACTGCGCCGCAGCCTTCTTCTTTCCCAAGGTCCTCATATTCGTGCCGAAGCGGGCACTTGCCTGGCCGGCCTTGTCGGCGGCGAGGCGGACCTTCATGAGGACGCGGCCGTCCTGGTGGTTTCGGCGGCTCAGGACTTCGCCACGGTCGTGGAGCCAGGCCTGGCCCTGGCCGTCTTCGGCGGAGAGGACGATCTCGTAGACGGTGTCCTCCGCACCGAGCCGTCCTTCGACCAGTTCGAGGAGTGGGCCAAGCCCCTCGCCCGTGATGGCGGAGACGAGGACGCAGCCGGGTTTTCTCAAGGCCTGAGCCTCACGCGCGGCGCGCTCTTCCGGGGGAAGGAGGTCCAGCTTGTTCCAGACTTCGATGATGGCGCTGCGGCGGAGATCGTCGATGCCGAGTTCGGCCAGCACGCGGTTCACGTCTTGGGCCTGGGCATCGCTGTCGGCGTGGGCGACGTCGCGGACGTGGAGGATGACGTCTGCCGAAAGCACCTCCTCCAGCGTGGCGCGGAAGGCGGCGATCAGGGAGGTGGGCAGGTCAGAGATGAAGCCGACCGTGTCTGACAGGATGATCTTGCGGCCGTGCGGCAGCTGGATGACCCGCATGGTGGGATCGAGTGTGGCGAAGAGCAGGTCCTTGGCGAGCACCTCAGCGCCGCTGAGGCGGTTGAAGAGGGTGGACTTGCCGGCGTTGGTGTAGCCGACGAGGGCCACCACGGGATAGGGCACGCGCGCCCTGCCCTTGCGGTGAAGGGCGCGGGTTTTCACAACCGATTCCAGCTGGCGCTCGATGCGGGAGATGCGTTCCTGAATCAGGCGGCGGTCTGCCTCGAGCTGGCTTTCGCCGGGGCCCCCTAAGAAGCCGAAGCCGCCGCGCTGGCGTTCCAGATGGGTCCAGGAGCGGACGAGGCGGCTCTTCTGGTATTGCAGGTGCGCGAGTTCGACCTGCAGCGTGCCCTCACGCGTGGAGGCGCGGCGGCCGAAGATCTCGAGGATCAAGCCGGTGCGGTCCAGCACCTTGGCACCCCATTCCTTTTCGAGGTTTCTCTGCTGGATGGGGGACAGCAGGGCGTTGACGACGACGAGCTCGGCTTCCGTCTCCTTCACGCGTTCCGCGATCTCCGCCACCTTGCCGGAGCCCAGCAGCGTTGCGGGCTTGGGCGCCGTGACGGGCGCGATGATGCTGTCTGCGATCTCGAGCTCAATGGCGCGGGCGAGGCCGATGGCCTCCTCCAGCCGGGCTTCGACCGCGCGGTCCGAGGTGATGGGGGCGTTCCGGTCACGCCGGTCCACATGGAGGACGATGGCGCGGGTAACTTCCGGGCCCTCGATCTGGAAGTCGACGCCAGTGCCGCTTCCCGCCTTAGCCTGCTTTGTCAACCGCCTGCCTGCTCCTCATCGAAGAGGCTGATGGGGCCGCCGGGCATGATCGTCGAGATGGCGTGCTTGTAGACCAGCTGGGACATGCCGTCCCGGCGCAGGAGAACGCAGAAGTTATCGAACCAGGTGATGACGCCCTGGAGCTTCACGCCATTGACCAGAAAGACGGTGACGGGGACCTTCTGCTTGCGGACGTGGTTGAGGAAGGTGTCCTGCAGGTTCTGCTGTTTTTCTTGGGCCATCGCTTTTTTTCCTGTTCTCTTGTTCGGGCCTTGGTGGCGTCCGTCAGACTAGCACGGAACCTGTGTGTTGAAAATTTCACACTTCCGTGTCGTCCTCATTGCGGCTGGCAAGGCCGAGAAGCTTGATTTTCCTGTGCAATGCGGAGCGTTCCATGCCGATGAACTGGGCGGTTTTGGAGATGTTCCCGCCGAAGCGGCCGAGCTGGGCGGTGATGTAGTCACGCTCGAAGGCTTCGCGCGCCTCGCGCAGGGGGTGTACCAGCAGGTGCTCGATCCCCAGCCCCGCGGCGGCAGCGCCGGCATTGCCGCCGTCCGAGGGCAGCGTGGCGGCGTTGATTTCGGCGGACGGTTCGCCACCTGCGAGAATCAGGATGCGTTCCACATTGTTGCGCAGCTCGCGCACGTTGCCGGTCCAGTCCCGCGTCTGGAGCACGGCGATCGCGTCCTCCGCGAACTTGCGCAAGGGCTGCCCCGAGGCGGCGGAGTAGCTCCGCGCGAAATGCGCGATCAGATCCGGAATATCTTCCCGCCGCTCGGCCAAGCTTGGCACCTGAACGGGAACGACGCCGAGGCGGTGATAGAGATCCTCCCGGAACCGCCCGACGGTGATCAACCCCGGCAGGTCGCGGCTGGTGGAGGTGACGACGCGGATGTCGACCTTCACCTTCTTGGCGCCGCCGACGCGCAGGAAGGTCTGGTCGACCAGCACGCGGAGCACCTTGCCCTGGGTTTCAAGCGGCATGTCGGCCAGCTCGTCGATGTAGAGCGTGCCGCTGTGCGCCTCCTCGAGGGCGCCGACGCGGCGGGTGGCGCCTGAGCCGTCCTCGACGCCGAAGAGCTCCTCCTCCATGCGCTCTGGCGCCATGGTGGCAGCGGACAGCGTGACGAAGGGACCGGAAGCGCGCAGCGACATGGCGTGCAACGTGCGCGCGGCCAGTTCCTTGCCGGCACCCATGGGGCCGGTGATGAGCACGCGGCTGTTCGAGGGCGCGATCCTCTTCAGAAGTTGGCGCAGCTGGCGCATGGCGGGCGAACCGCCAAGAAGCTCGGCATCCGCGCCTGCCCTGCCCTTGAGCTCCTCGTTCTCACGCTTCAGGCGCGAGGTTTCGAGCGCGCGGCCGACCACGAGGATCAACCGGTCTGCCTTGAAGGGCTTCTCGATATATTCATAGGCGCCGCGCTTGATGGCGGCGACCGCGGTTTCGATGTTGCCGTGGCCCGAGATGATGATGACCGGGACCTCCGGATGCTTCTCCTTGATGATATTGAGAAGATCGAGCCCGTCCAGCTTCGAGCCCATGAGCCAGATATCGAGGATGATGAGCGAGGGCCGGCGCTGCGCGACCTCGGCCTGGGCTGCGTCCGAGTTATGGGCGAGCCGCGTCTCATAGCCTTCATCCTCGAGGATGCCGGCGATGAGGCCGCGGATGTCCGCCTCGTCATCGATAATCAGTATGTCCGCCGCCATTCAGTCCTTCCCGTTGTTCATTCCGCCGCCGTCTCGTGTGCCGCCAGCTTGTCGAACTGGAGGGTAACGCGGGCGCCGCGCAGGCTTCCGTCCTGGTCATGCGCATCCTCGAGGATGAGGCGGCCGCCATGCTCTTCCATGATGCGCTTGACGATGGCGAGGCCGAGGCCTGTGCCCTTCTCACGCGTGGTCATATAGGGTTCCGCCAGGCGATGGCGGTTTTCGCGCGGCAGGCCGATGCCATTGTCCGTGACGCGGATGAAGGGGTGGCCGTCCGCAACGCCCGCCTCGACCGTGATGTGGCCGCGCGGCTCCGGCTTCTGCTGCAGCCTGGTTTCCACCGACTCGCGCGCATTCTTGACGAGGTTGGTGATGGCCTGGGTGATGAGGCGGCGGTCGAAGGGAAACATGAATTCGCCGTGCCGCACATCAAGCTCGATATCGATGTCGGCGGAGGAGACGCGCTGCAGCACGGTCGCCTCACGCACGATTGCCGCGAGTTCCTGCGGCACCGGCACGGCCTTGGGCATGCGGGCGAAGGAGGAGAACTCATCCACCATGCGGCCGATGTCGCCCACTTGCCGGATGATGGTGTCCGTGCATTGGTCGAAGATCTGCTTGTCGGTCTGGATCTGCGCGCCGTACTTGCGCTTGAGGCGCTCGGCGGAGAGCTGGATGGGGGTCAGCGGGTTCTTGATCTCATGCGCGATGCGGCGCGCG
>CAIYXE010000254.1 GCA_903930095.1 uncultured Hyphomicrobiales bacterium | reverse complement strand
GCATCGGCACTGGCCTCCGACCGCCAGATGATCGACCGCTACGTCGGGATCTGAGCATGTGGAGAGGTGCCCTTGCGCTGATCTGCCTTCTTGCAGGCGCAGGCCCTGCGCTGGCGCATGCTTCCGGCCGCGGCTTCGTGATGTTGCTGCCGACGAATTACGTGATCGCGGGCGGGGCGCTGGCCGTGCTCGCCTCCTTCATCGCCGTGTCGCTGTTGCCGCGCCGGGTGTTCGGCGAACGCCACGCGGAGCCCGCGATGGTGGCACCTTCAGGCCTCGCCGTGGCTGTGAGCCTTCTCTGTGCGCTGGCGATCGCCTTCATTTTCGTGTCCGGCCTGCGCGGGCCGAATGACCCGGCGGAGAATCTGCTGCCACTGTCGGTGTGGACCCTGTGGTGGGTGGTGATCGTGCTGCTTCATCCGCTGTTTGGCAATCTGTGGGGCGTGCTCAACCCCTTCACCGGGATCAACGCCGTGCTGATGCGCGGCAGGGCGCCGCCGCTGTCATACCCGGACGGGGCCGGTTACTGGCCTGCCGTGCTGATCTTCTTCGCCTTTGCGTGGTTCCAGCTGGTCTATCCGGCGCCGGAGGACCGCGACGTGCTGGCGCGCGTGCTTGCCGTATATCTGCTCTTCACCATGCTGGCCGTTCTGCTGTTTGGCCCCGGCTGCTGGCTGCGGCGGGGCGACCCGTTCGGCGTGTTCCTCCACCAGCTGGGGGCGGCAGCGCCGCGCGGTGCGAAGGGGTTGCGGCTGCCTGGCGCAGGCCTGCTGGCCCTGCCGCCCTTGCCGCTGAGCGGCACGCTGTTCGTGCTGCTGACGCTGAGCTCCATCAGCTTCGACGGCTTCGCCAACACCTTCTTCTGGCTGGGGCTGATCGGGGTCAATCCGCTCGACCATCCGGGGCGGACGGCCCTCATGGGGGCCAATACGACAGGACTTCTGCTGTCCTTCGTGCTGCTGGCGGGATTGTTCTTCGGGGCGGTGCTCGCCGGATGGCTATGGTCCGGGCGGCGGGGTGACTTCGCGCAGCTGTGCGGTCGGCTCGTCTATTCGCTCATCCCGATCTCGATTGCCTATCACTTCGCGCATTACCTGGGCGACACGCTGGTGAATGTGCAGTATCTGGCCGTGAGCTTGAGCGACCCGCTGCACACCGGCGCCAACCTGCTGGGATTTGCCGACCATCGGGTGACGGCATCCTTCCTCAACACGGCGAGCGGCACCTTCGCCATCTTCAGCGCGCAGACGGCGGCGGTCGTGCTGGGGCACGTCATCGGGGTTGCCGTTGCCCACGCCATGCTGGCGGAAACCGGATCGCCGAAGGGCGAGGCCCTGCGGCTTGAGGCGCCGCTGGCCATTGCGATGGTGGCCTATACCGCCTTCGGCTTGTGGCTGCTGGCCGCCCCGTCGATTGCCTGAGCGGCCGGGGCCGCCGGTGGCACATGTCAAAGCTGGGACTCGATGGGAAGCCACGAGATGAGCCAGGCGGGCAAGCGGCGCCGCAGGGGGGCTTCGGGTTCCGAAACATGCGTGACGGGCGTGCCCTCCCGGGTTTCGGTCCAGTGCAGATGACCCTCGCGCATGGTGAGGCTGTAGCTGATCTCGGGCGTCATCTGTGCCGCGAAGGCTGCCTTCAGCTGCTGGATCACGAGCGGGCAGCGGAACAGTAGGCCCATCTCGGTATTGATCGAGAGCGAGCGGGGGTCGAGGTTGAAGGAGCCGACGAAGCCCAGCGCATCGTCGACCACGAAGGCCTTGGTGTGAAGGCTGGCCGTGCGCGAGCCGAAGAGCGAGGCGCGCTGGCGCTTCGGCTCCGGCTTCAGCTCATGAATGGCAACGCCCGCGGCGACGAGCGCCTTGCGGTAGCGCGCATAGGCCCCGTGCACGGCGATCACGTCGGTTGCCGCGAGTGAATTGGTAAGGACGCGGATCATCCGCCCGCCCGCCACCAGTGCCGCGAGCGTGCTGGCGCCGGCCGCACCGGGAATGAAATAGGGCGAGGCGATGACGAGGCTGGAACGCGCCTGCCGCAGCAATGCGTTGATCCGCTCGCCCATCCAGTGTTCAGGCGAGAGGCCCGCTGCCTTTTCGGGCGGATCGGCTATGACCTCGACCCCTTCCGACCAGCAGAAGGGCGGCTTCGCGCCGAAGGTGGAGGGCCCATGCTCCCGGTCGAGATGGGCGAGAAGGCTCAGCGCGCGTGGCGAGGAGGCGTGGCGGGTGAGCCCCTTCACGAGCCTGCTCCAGCGCGGGCGGCGGATCCTGCGGAGCTTGTGGAGTTCGCGGACGGGCAGTGCCGGATCGCTGTTCCAGTAACGGTCGAACACCGCCTGCGCATCGTTGACGCATGGGCCCACCGCCAGAATGTCGATGTCCTGGAAATTGGCCTCCTGCGAGGCGTCAAAATACTGGTCGCCGATGTTGCGCCCGCCCGCGATCAGCACCCGGCCATCCGCGATCCAGCATTTGTTGTGCATGCGGCGCGTGGCGGTGAAGTATTTCACCGTGAGCTCCAGCCCGCGGCGGAAGGCGTTGGCGCGGCTGCGGCTGGGGTTGAACAGCCGCACCTCCACATTGGGGTGGCTGTCCATCGCCAGAAGGTAGGAATCGAATCCGAAGGCGTTGATGTCATCGAGCAGCAGCCTCACCCGCACGCCGCGCCCCGCGGCGTCGATGACCTCCCTCATCAGAAGCCTGCCGGTGAGGTCGTTCTTCCAGTAGTAATACTGCAGGTCGAGGCTGCGGCCCGCGGCGCGCGCCGTCCACAGCCTGGCCTGCAGGGCCGCGAGGCTTGCGGTGAGCAGCGCGAGGCCGCTCTCCCCGGCATGTTGGCCGGTGAGCGGAGCGATGGTGCGGTCGAGTTCCGTTTCGCCGTCCCTGACCTCAAGCGCGAGGGACGGGGCGCCCTGCCTGCGCTGTGCCTTGCTGCCGAATGCATAGACAGCGAGAATCGCCAACACGGCGATGGCCGCGAGAGCGAGGGCCAGCAAAGCCCCTATGCCGGGCCATGGGAACAAATCCGTGTCCAATCATCCCCCTGCGGCAAAAACAGGCTTGAACGTAACGTGCGGACTATGCACTTTGTCATGTTACATACAATGAGTCATCCGGCTCCTTTGCGAGGTCCGGCGGACGGGGATGAAAGCACGATGAAACACTTCGTTCCCGCGCTGCGGCGGAATCTCACCCGCAGCGCAGGCCGGGAAGCGCCCATGGTCGGCCAGAAACGGCTGGTGGATGATCAGCGCAAGCCGTCACTCGCCATTTCGGTCGCTTCCTACAATGTGCACAAATGCGTGGGCACCGACGGCGTGTTCAATCCCGACCGGGTGCTGGCGGTGGTGCTCGAGCTCGACGCCGACATTGTGGCGCTGCAGGAGGCGGACCAGCGGTTCGGGAGCAGGAAGGGACTGCTGAACCTGAAGGCGCTGCATGAGAAGGGCGGCTACAGGTCCGTGCTCGATGAAGGCTCGCGCCGGCTGAGCCATGGCTGGCACGGCAATGTCATCCTGTACCGCAGCGGCCATGTGACTGGTGTCACCAAGATGAAGCTGCCGGGCTTTGAGCCGCGTGGCGCGGTGCTGGTCGACTTCGATTTCTCCGGCGTGCCGCTGCGCATCATCGGGGCGCATCTGGGGCTGCTCGCCTCCTCGCGCGCCAGGCAGGCGGAGGCCATCATCGCCGCCGCCCATCCGGTTGACGACCGCGCCATGATCCTGCTCGGCGACACGAATGAGTGGCGGGTGGGCGGGCGCTCTGCGCTGTGGCCCTTCGACCCGCATCTGCATGACGTTGACATGGCAATCGCCAGCTTCCCCTCACGGTTTCCGCTGTGGCCGCTCGACCGGGTGCTCTCCAACAGGCACGTGACGGTCTATGAGATGTATGCTGTTGACACCGCGTTGTCGCGGGTTGCCTCCGACCATCTGCCGGTGAAGGCGGTGATCGGCGTCACGCCGGGCGTTGCGGAGCCCGCAGCGCTGGGCGAGGGGCGCCCGGCGGGCGCATGAGCGCGCAGGAATAAAGTCAGGTTACGAGATAGCCGCCGTCGATCGCCAGCACGCTGCCGGTGACGAAGCCGGAGAGCGGCGAGGACAGGAAGAGGACACCGCCCGCAATGTCGTCCGGCCTGCCCCAGCGGCCGAGCGGCGTGCGCGCCAGGATGGCACTGCTGCGCGCCTGATCCTCCCTGAGGGCCGCCGTCAGCGGCGTCTCGATCCAGCCGGGTGCCACTGCGTTGACGCGGATGCCGTCCGCCGCATAGGCGATGGCGAGTGACTTGGTGAGCTGCGCGATGCCGCCCTTTGACGCGGCATAGCCCGGAACCAGTCCGCCGCCCTGGAAGCTCAGCACGGAGGCCGTGTTGACGATGGTGCCGCGGCCTTCCGCGAGCTTCGCGCGCGCGGCTGCACAGATGCGCATGGTGCCGGTGAGGTTGATATCCACGATGTCGGCGAAGACATCCGGCTCATGCTCCGCGCCGCGCCGGATGGCGCCCGCGCAGTTCACCACATGGTGGAGCGCGGGAAGCCCGCCGACGAGGCGGGCCACCGCCGCGCCGTCACGCACGTCCAGCACCTCGGCGCGCAGGCCGTCCATCTCCGCCATGGCGCTGTCTACTTCAGCGCGTGAGATGCCGGTGGCAGTGACCAGGGCGCCCTCGCCGAGGAAGGCGCGGGCGACTGCCGCGCCGATGCCGGAGGTGCCGCCCGTGACCAGGACATGGCGGCCTTCAAAGCAGCCGTTGGGCCAGATGCTCATCGGATGAAGCGCGTCACGTAATCAGCGCCGAGCCCGACGCGCTCGAAATGCGCGCGGCACATGTCGATCTTGGTGAAGACGTCCTCGTAGCCGAGGTTCTTTCCCCATGGGTCGACGTAGTACATGATGCCGTTGACCTGGAAGAAGGTGATCATCTCGTCGACGTCGTCCGGGACCACCAGCGTGTGGGTCTCGCCCGGCGGCTCGAAGACGTAGCTTCCGGCGGTCGCCTCCCAGTCATGCTCGAGATAGCGCCAGCGGCCCTTCAGCACGAGGCCATGCACCGCCTGCGGGTGGCGGTGGCGCGACAGCACGCCGGCTTTCCGCACCTTGAGCAGGTTCATCCAGTAGCCCTGGCTGCGGTTGAGGCAGAGCGGCCGGAACCACACATTCTCAGCCTGCGGCACCCACAGCCTGTCATCCTCCGGCACAGCGTCGGGAACGACGATCTCGCTCAGGGCATCCTGCGGGAAGGGAAGCTGGAAGGGCATTCGCGCGTGATCGTCTTGGGCTGCGGGCATCAGTCGTCTCCTGGCAATCGGGGGAGACTAGTCCATGCGGCAGGCCGCCGGAAGTGACCAGTGCTGGACGGTCGTCCGCATCGCGCGGTTTCGCGTATAGGGGTGTGAAACCACCCACAGAGCCCAGTGCCGCAAAATGCTCCTCGCCCTTGAACAGGTCAGCAAGTCATATTCCACGGGGGAAGGCCCGCTCGCGGTGCTGCGCGGTGTGAGCATGTCGCTCGATGCGGGTGAGAGCCTCGCGCTGACGGGGGAATCAGGCAGCGGCAAGAGCACGCTGCTGCATCTGGCAGGTGGCCTCGACCGG
>CAIYXE010000253.1 GCA_903930095.1 uncultured Hyphomicrobiales bacterium | reverse complement strand
GGATCCAGCTATGTTTCGGCACGTGAGGAAGGAAGAAGCTGGATCCCGGCCTGCGCCGGGATGACGCCCGTAAGGAGGCGTTACGCTTCTGCTTCTCACTCCCCGATCTTCCTCAGATCGAAGGGTGTGGTCTGATACACCTCGTTGATCCAGTTGCCGAAGAGCAGATGTGCGTGGCTGCGCCAGCGGTTTTCGGGCGGCAACTCCGGATCGTTCTTGGGGAAGTAGTTGGCCGGCATTTCGATGGGCTTTCCCGCCGTCCTGTCCCGCCAGTATTCATCGGCAAGGGACGTCGTGTCATATTCGATGTGGTTGAACATGTAGAGCGAGCGGCGCGCCGGATCGTTGATGAGGCAGAGGCCGGCCTCATCGGATTCCATCAGCACCTCGAGGCCCTTGTTCGTGGGAAGGTCGGCGCGGTGGTTTTCTGTCCAGCGCGAGACGGGGATCGAGAAATCATCCGAGAAGCCACGCAGGTAGGGCGAGTTGGGCTTCAAGTTGCGGTGCGTGTAGACGCCGAAGCGCTTCGCTGGCAGGGCGTGCTTGGGCACCTTGTGGAAGCAATAGAGAGCCGCCTGCGCACCCCAGCAGATGTTGAAGGTGGAGTGCACATGGGTCTGCGTCCAGGCATAGATGCGGGTCAGCTCGTCCCAGTAATTGACGTCCTCGAAGTCGAGAAGCTCCACGGGCGCGCCGGTGACGATGAAGCCATCGAACTTCTCCGTCTTCACGTCCTCCCAGTCGTCATAGAAGGCGAGCATGTGTTCGGGGCTGGCGTTCTTTGGGGTGTGGCTGGTGATCTTGACGAGGGTGAGTTCGACTTGCAGTGGCGTTGCGCCGATGAGCCGCGCGAACTGCGTCTCGGTCTTGATCTTGTTCGGCATCAGGTTGAGCAGGCCAATGCGCAGCGGGCGGATGTCCTGGCGGCCGGCGGAGGCCTCCGTCATCACCATCACGCCCTCGGATTCGAGCGTGTGGCGGGCGGGAAGATCGTTCGGAATACGGATGGGCATTTGTGCTTACTTTGTCTGGTCGATGGCGTTGGCGACGAGTGCGGTGAAGTCCTCCTCGGACTGGACGGAGGGCACGTCACGCATTCGGATCGTGTAGCCGAAGTTATCCGCGATCTGCTTGTACAGAGGGATGCGGTGGTGGAGGAGCTGCTCGAAGCCCCAGACGGCGAAGCCATCGGGATCGACGTCCTCGTCTTTCGATAGAGCGTTGATCGCCTTGTACTCCGCCCATTTCGTTTCGAGGAACTGCGGCTGGTAATACATGGGCTTCGGCGCCTTGCGGAAGCGCTCGACCAGCATGCGCGTGTGTTCGGGCGTTCCCTCGATGTAGAGGAGCAGCGAATTCTCCGACAGGCAGGAGAGAACGGGGTCGAGCGGGTTCGACGGGTTCACCACCTCGCAGAGGGAGCCGCCCGAGTCGCAGACGAAATTGCCGTACTGGTAGATCTCCCGCGACTTGCCGATGAAGGTGGGAACATCGAGCAGCGCCGAAACCTCCGCCTCGCGGTGCTGGGTCTGGCGTTTCCTGTATTCCGCAAAGGAAATGCCGCCCTTGTCCGGATTGCCCGGCTTGCCGAGATAGGTCGACAGCGGCTTCAGGTGGTCGAAGGTGATGTTTGACTGGATATGGATCGAATCCGACAGCAGCAGGTCCCTCAGGAAGGGAACCCGCATCGCCTCACGCTTGAAATTGTCGACGATGTGCTCGCCCATGTAGCGGGTGCCGATGCGGTAATCGACGGAATAGTGGTACCAGCCCGAATCCTGCAGGAGGTTCGAGAGCGTCGTCTTGCCCACCCCGGACATGCCGAATATGGTGACGGCCTTCTGTGCCCGGTTCGCGAAGTCTTTGCCTGACGTGAAGCGCATGGACGCGTCCCATAGCGGAAGGTGTGGGGCGGGAGCAACTGGCGCGATCAGGAACATGGAATGCAACTGACCGATTCTTCCGAACGAACCTGGTATGAGGCGACGGCCAGCCGGGGGCCGCCACGGCCCAAGCTTGAAGGCCGGCAGGAGGCTGATGTCTGTGTCATCGGCGGGGGGCTTGCGGGCCTTACCACGGCGCTGGAACTTGCCCGGCGGGGCGTCGCCGTCGTGCTTCTTGAGGCCAGGCGCATCGCCTGGGGGGCCTCCGGGCGGAACGGCGGCTTCGTGTCGAATGGGTTTGCGGAGGGCATGGACAATGTCGCGGCGCGCGTTGGCCTTCCGGCGGCGCAGGCGCTTTACCAGCTCTCCTGCCACGGCACCGAATTCATCCGGCGGGAGATCGCCGAGGGTGATCCCTCGATCAGGATGGGGGAGGGCTGGCTGGGGTGCCTGCGCTATTCCGGCGCCGTGAAGAAGCGGGCGGCCGCGGCCGAAATGAACCGGCTTTATGGCGGCGATGTTCAATTCCTCGACGTTGCCGAAACGCGGGCCCGCGCCGGCAGCAGGCGCTACTTCCAGTCGACCTACGATCCCTCGGCCTTCCACATGCACCCTCTGCGCTATGCGCTCATGATTGCGGGCAAGGCGGAGGCTCACGGTGTGCGGCTGTTCGAGAACTCAGCCGTACGCAGCACAGAAGGGCAAGGCCCGGCGCATGTGGTGCGGACGGATGAGGGAGAGGTCAGGGCCAGGGAGCTGGTCTTCTGCGTCTCCTCCCTCGACCGGCGCATCCACCCCATGACGGGCCGCGCGGTTCTGCCTGTTGCCACCTATATCGCGGTGACGGAGCCCTTGCGGCAGGACGTGATCCGTACACGGAGCGCCATTTCCGACTCGCGCCGCGCGGGCAATTACTTCCGGCTCATCGACGAGGGGCGGCTTTTGTGGGGCGGCGCCATCACCACGCGCCTGTCTGAGCCCCGGCGGCTGGCGGAGCGCATGAAGCGCGACATGGTGTCGGTCTTCCCCGAGCTTGGCAACCCGCGGATCGATCATGCCTGGGCGGGCCTCATGGGCTATGCGCGGCATTTCATGCCGGTCATCGGGTCCGACGGGCAGGGGAGGTGGTGGGCCACCGCCTTCGGCGGCCACGGCATGAACACCACGGCGATGGGCGGCATGTTGCTGGCGCGGGCGATTGCCGCGAAGGATGATGAGTACCGCCGCTTCGCGCCCTTCGGGCCGCAGTGGGCGGGCGGGCCCTTCGGCCGCATGGGCGTGCAGGCCGGTTACTGGTACATGCAGGCGAAGGATGCGCTTGACGAGCGGCGCTATGGAAGGGCCGGTTGAACGCCATGGCATTCGGCAGCAATGTTCTGAGCGCCAGCGCCTCCTTCGACCCCTATTGGTGGCGCGAAGCCCCACACGAGGCTGAGGCGCGCGCCATTCCCCCGAAGAGCACCGACGTGGCGGTGGTGGGTTCCGGCATCACGGGGCTCATGGCGGCAATCGGCCTGGCGCGGGGCGGACGGCAGGTGACGGGTCTCGAGGCGAAGGAGCCGGGCCATGGCGCATCCACCCGCAATGCGGGCTATGTGGGGCGCACACTGAAGCACGCCTTCGGCGAGATCATGGAGGCTGAGGGGCTCGACAAGGCGCGCGCTGTCTATGGCGAGTTGATGGAGGCCTTCCTGGCCGTGAAGGAGACGGTCGAGCAGGAAAGGATCGCCTGCCACTACCGGCAGCAGGGCCGCCTGCTGCTTGCAACCTCCTCCGCCATGCGTGAAGCGATGGCGCGCGAATTCGCGCTGCGCGAGAAGCACCTGGGCGAGCCCTTCCAGACGGTGAGCCGGGCGGAACAGCGCGAGGAGATCGCAACCGGCCACTATTTCGGCGGCGTGCGCATTCCCGATCATGCGGGGTTGCATCCGGGCCTTTACCACAAGGGCCTGCTTGATGCGGCGCGTGCGGCGGGCGTCACGATCTGCGCCTTCACGCCGGTGCTTGGCTTCCGCAGGGAGGCCCAAGGCTTCACCGTCTTCCTCAAGGGCGCGAAACTCGCGGCGCGCGATCTCGTGTTCGCCACCAATGGCTATGGCGGGCGGGAGTTTCCCTGGCTGCAGCGCCGCATCATGCCGTTCCACGCCTATCAGGCGGTCTCGGCGCCGATGAGCGCGAACCAGGTCAGGGCGCTGCTGCCCGGCGACCGCACCTTCATCGACTGGAACTTCAACGTCGACTGGATGCGGATCGCACCGGGTGACAACACGCGCATCGTCTTCGGCGGCCTCACCGGCGAGATCGGCGCAGATCTCCGGATCATGGGCGAAAGGCTGCACAAGCGGCTGCTCAGGGTGTTTCCGGACATGGGCGGCCTCCACT
>CAIYXE010000252.1 GCA_903930095.1 uncultured Hyphomicrobiales bacterium | reverse complement strand
GGACTCGTCGCGGCGGATGATGCCTTCCCCGCGGCCAAGGTCCACGATCACGTTGCCGTATTCCACCCGCTTCACCGCACCATGCACGATCTCGCCGATCCGGTCCTTGAACTCGGCATACATGCGGTCGCGTTCGGCATCACGCACCTTCTGGACGATCACCTGCTTGGCGTTCTGTGCAGCGATCCGGCCAAACTCGATGGGCGGCAGGGATTCGGCGATCTGGTCACCGACATTGGCGGCAGGGTTTCGGCGCTGGGCCTCTGCAAGGCTGATCTGGGTCGCGTCATTCTCGACCGTTTCGACCACCAGGAGAAGGCGCTGCAGGCGGGTTTCGCCGGAGCGCGGGTCGATCTCGGCCACGATCTCGTTTTCGGCGCCATAACGGGCCTTGGCAGCCTTCTGGATCGCCTCCTCCATCGCATGCAGCACGACGGACTTGTCGATCGACTTCTCGCGCGCCACGGCGTCCGCGATTTGCAGGAGTTCCAGCCGGTTTGCGCTTACGCCATAATCAGCCATTGTCTTCGCTCCTCTCTTGCGAAATCTGGTCTTCGTCGATCTCGGCGCCGTCGCCATAGCCCTTCGGGGCCAAGCGGCTGCGAGCCGCTTCGATCAATTGGTCGGTCAATACGAGCTTGGCCTCGCCAATATCGGCAAAGGGAAGGCCGATCAGCACCGGTTCCTTCGTTGCCCCTTCCGGGTTCTCGATGAACAGGCGCACTTCGCCCGCCTCGTAGCCTTCGAGATTGCCCTTGAAACGCTTGCGTCCAGCCACCGGCACAGCCATCTCGATCTTCGTCTCATGGCCCGCCCAGGCCTCGAAATCCGACGGCCGGACCAGCGGACGGTCGATGCCGGGGGAGGAGACTTCCAGGTGATAGCGCGCTGAAATCACATCCTCGACATCAAGCAGCGGCGAGAGGGCGCGGCTCACAGCCTCGCAATCGTCTATGGTGAAGGTCCCGTCCGGCCGCTCTGCCATGATCTGCAGCGTGGGACCGCTCATCTTCACGCGCACAAGCCGAAAGCCCATGTCTGCCAGAACAGGTTCGGCCAATGCCGCCACCCGTTGCGCTGGGCCCGTCTCGCGGGCAAGTCTGGTCTCTGTTCCGGTCGTCATCGAAGCCCTTTCAGGCAACAAAAAAAGCGGGCCCCGGACCGGGACCCACTCGCGATCTCCACTTTCGTGGCTATGTGAGTGAACCTAAGTTAGGCCGCATATAGTCTTTTCCCACCCGGTCCGCAAGGGGTGGTGGTCACAACCGCCGGAACCGCAGATAGCTGGACTCCCGGCCCTCCCGCCGGGCCTTGGCCTCGTAGCGGGTCCGGATCCAATCCTCGAAAGGCTGGGTGGGATCGCCTTCCTCGGCAAAGCCGCCGCTTTCCTCAACATGGCGCCTTGTCCACACGACGTATTCCCCGATGTCACTGGCAAACAGGAACAGGCCGCCGGGCTTCAGCACCCGGTGAAAATGCGCAAGGGTCTCCGGGCCCACAAAACGGCGCTTGTTGTGCCGGGTCTTGGGCCACGGGTCGGGGTAGAGCAGATAGATGCGTTCCAAGCTCGCGCCGGGCAGCGCCTCCAGCAGGGGCCGGGCGTCTGCGTCGTGAATCCTCACATTGGCGATTGCTTTTTCTTCGAGGAGGGCAAGCAACTTGGCCACGCCGTTGACGAATGGCTCCGCACCAATGAAGGAGACACCAGGGTGAAGCACTGCCTGATGCGCCAGGTGTTCCCCGCCGCCAAAGCCGACTTCCAGCCAGCGCCGCTCGGCCATGCCTGAAACCGGTTCGTCCAGCCGCACCTTGAGATGGGGAAGCAACTGCTCCATCAGCTCGGAATGATGACGGCGCAAGGATTTCCCCTTGCGCCGCCCATAGAACTGGAAGCGTGTTTCGGTGCTGATCACTTCACCGCGGCTTTGATCTTCTTCACGAGGTCGGTTCTCTCCCAGGAGAAACCGCCGTCCTTGTCCACGGCGCGGCCGAAATGGCCATAGGCCGCGGTGCGCGCGTAGATCGGCCGGTTGAGGTTGAGATGCATGCGGATGCCACGCGGGCTCAAGTCCATCACCTTTGACAAGGCCTTTTCAAGTTTGGCTTCCGCCACCTTGCCCGTGCCATGCGTGTCAACATAGATCGACAGCGGCTGCGAGACGCCGATCGCATAGGAAAGCTGGATGGTGCAGCGCTTCGCGAGACCCGCGGCCACCACGTTCTTGGCAAGATAGCGTGCGGCATAGGCCGCGGAACGGTCGACCTTTGTCGGGTCCTTGCCGGAAAAGGCGCCGCCGCCATGGGGTGCCGCGCCACCGTAGGTATCAACGATGATCTTCCGCCCGGTCAGACCCGTGTCACCGTCGGGTCCGCCAATGAAGAACTTGCCGGTCGGATTCACGTGCCAGACAGTGTCCTCGGTGATCCAACCCTTGGGCAGCGCCTTCTTCACGTAGGGCTTCACAATCTTCAGCACGTCCTGCGACGACAGGCTCTCGTCCAGGTGCTGGTGGGAGACGACGATCTGGCTGGCGCCCACAGGCTTGCCATTCCGGTAGATCACGCTCACCTGGCTCTTGGCATCAGGCCCCAGCGCCTTTTCCTTGCCGCTATGGCGAGCTTCTGCCAGCAATTTCAGTATTTTATGGGAGTAATACAGCGGGGCCGGCATCAATTCCGGCGTCTCGTCGCAGGCGTAACCGAACATGATGCCCTGGTCGCCTGCGCCCTCTTCCTTCTTTTCGCCCGCAGCGTCCACGCCGGCCGCAATATCGGCCGACTGGCTATGAAGGAGGATGACGATCTTTGCCGTCTCCCAATGGAAGCCCGACTGCTCGTAGCCGATGTCCCTGATGGCCTTCCGGGCGGCGGCATCGATCTTGGCCTTGGTGACCGAGGCGGGCCCCCGGGTCTCGCCGGCGATCACCACGTAATTCGTGGTCGCGAGGGTCTCGCAGGCCACGCGCACCGCCCAGGGGTCAAAGCCCTGATCCAGCGCCTCGCGATAGAACAGATCCACGATTTCGTCGGATATCCGGTCGCAAACCTTGTCCGGATGGCCCTCGGAAACCGATTCACTGGTGAAAACGAAATTCTTGCGCGACATCTGGACCGGTACCCCCTTTACTCAGCAGCCGCGCTTTTTGACAGCGTTGTGAACACTGGTCAAGCTGACTTGCCAGAGGGGCACCGTCCTGTGCCTACTCCTTGGTTTCCGCAATGACGCGGGCGATCGTGGAGATCAGCTTCCGCTTGTTGACGCTGTCAGCGTCACGGAAAGCCTTCGCCAGCGTCACGCCTTCGACGTTCATCAGGGCAGAGAGCACGGCATCCTCCTCGCGCACCTCTCCAAGCCCGCCGTGCTCCTCGACGCCGGGCAGTTCCTCAAAGAAGAACTGAACAGGCACGCCCAGAATCTTGGCGGTAAAGTAGAGGCGGCTGGCGCTGATACGGTTCGCACCCTTTTCGTACTTCTGCACCTGCTGGAATGTGATGCCCAGCAGTTCTCCCAGCTTTTCCTGGCTCATGCCAATAAGCTGACGGCGCATGCGGATGCGACTACCCACATGCACGTCTACGAAGTTCGGATCACGTCTTGTCATGTTTTCCTCAGACCTGATGCCCCCCGGTCTGACACCAGATGTTGAAGCGGAGCCGAATGTCATTGCTGCGGCCACAACATCTGAAGTAGGACCGGCATAATATACCTAATCCTTGCGCGCAATTGCTTTTCCCCTGAAACCAGGCCGCGCCCTGCAAAATTTGCAGATTGGCGCCCCGCATCATCGGCGTCTCATCAAATTCAGGAAGACAAAACTACCTGATGTTGCAAAAAGCAGCAAGAGCAGGAGCCCGTCACCCCATCGGCCATAGGCAGTGGTTGCAATGGCAACGGGAAGCGAGGAATCGATCACGCCCTCCTCCATCAGCGGCAGTCGATGAAGATAGCGGCCATGCGAATCAATGACGGCGGATATCCCGGTGTTCGCGGCGCGGATGACGGGCAGGCCCTGCTCGATGGCGCGGAGGCGGGACTGGGCCAGATGCTGCCACGGCCCGGTGGAGCGGCCGAACCATCCGTCATTGGTCACATTGACGATGAGCTGCGGCCGGTCAGCCGGGTCGATGAGCCGGTCCGGAAAGATCATTTCGTAACACACGAGCAGTGCCGCCTTCAGGCCACCCGGCAGCAGAATGCTCACCGGACCCTTTCCTGAGGTGAAGTTCCCAGGTGTGCGCACCACCTTGCGGAAGCCAAGGGGCTCAAGGAGCCAGCCCAGCGGCAGGAACTCACCACCGGGAACCAGCCGCCACTTGTCATAGCGCGCGACGGGTTCCGCCATCCCATCAAAAACGATGATGCTGTTGAAGACGTCAGGCTCGGGCCCGCTGTTGCGGTCGACGCGGATCGAGCCTGTAATCAGGGCCGTTCGCCCACCTAGCAAGGGCTGAAGCTCGGCGCGCGCGACCGGGCTCTCGTCGATCAGGAAGGGCACGGCCGATTCGGGCCAGACCAGATGGGTGACGCCGCCGATGCCCTCAGGCCTTTCCGGCGTGGCCATGGCGGAGAGCCGCTTCAGGTCATCGAAAATGGCGCGTGCGTTCTCATCACGCCACTTGGCTTCCTGCGGAACGTTGGGCTGCACGATGCGGATGGCAACATCCGGCACCATTCCGGTTGTTGCCGAAGCCAAACGCATCGCTCCCCAGCCCCACAGCAGGGGCAGCAGCAGGGCGATGCAAAGCGTGGCGACGGCGTCGCGCCGGACACCCGATGAGAGCGCATGGGAAAGCGAGGCCCACAGCACGATGAGCAGGGTGAGCCCCGTCATGCCGATCAGCGAGGCCGCCTGCGCGAGGCCTCCCATGCCATCCGCCATCAGACCCGGAGCCGCCCAGGGAAAGCCGGTGAAGAGCTGGCCCCGCAGCCATTCGGCGATGGCCAGCGCCGTGGCGAAAGCCAGAACGAGGCCCAACCCGGTGCCGCCCAGCCGTTTCGCCACGAGGGCGGCAAGCCCCCAGTAGATGGCCATGCCACCCGCCAGCGCACCCAGCATGAAGGGCATCATCCAGAGATAGGTCTCCGCCTCGACCAGAAAGGCAAATCCGATCCAGTGGAAAGCCACCGCAAAGTAACCGAGCCCGAACAGCCATCCCGCCGTGAAGCCGGCACGCCAATTGGCGGATTTTTCTGTTTCGAGCAGGGCAAGGAACAGCGGAAATCCAAGAAAGGCGAGAGGCCACGCACCCAGCGGCGGCAGGCCAAGCGCGACGATCGCACCTGCGGCCAGGCTGAGGGCGCGGCGCGCCCAGGGACCGAGTCCGGCAATATGGTCAGTCAATCGAATCATGCAGATCCTGACTATAGGAGGAGGCTCCGATCTCTGATACGAATCGCCTGCTCAGGGAGAACCCACATGAATGACATGACGCCAGGAAGGCCAGATGACGGCATGGTCCTGATCGAGCACCTGCCCTTTGAAACCGATGACGGGATCGCCAGCCGGGCCCGCCTCGGCCTGCTGGTGCTGGCCACCGACTTCACCATCGAGCACGAATGGCGCGCAATCATGGCGGGGCTGCCGGGTGTGGCCCTTTATGAAAGCCGCATCCTGAACGATGCCCAGATCACGCCCGAAACGCTGCGCGCCATGGAGCCAAGGATCGCGGCTGCAACCGACGTCATCCTGCCGGGAAGCCCGCTCGACGTCGTGGCCTATGGCTGCACCTCCGCCTCGATGGCGATCGGCGAGGAGAAAGTCTTCGAGCGCATCCGGTCGGTCAGGCCGGATGCCAAATGCACGACACCCATCACTGGCGCCTTCGCCGCCTTCCGGGCGCTCAAGGCCAGGCGCATCGGGGTGCTCACCCCCTACCGGGCGGATGTCAACCGCATCGTGGCGGACTATATCCGGGCGCGCGGCTTCGATGTTCCCATCTTCGGTTCATTCAACGAGCAGGACGACGGCGTGGTGGCGGCGATCACACCCGCATCGGTGAAGCGTGGGGTGGACACCATCCTCTCCCATGCGGCGGTCGATGCCGTCTTCGTGTCCTGCACCTCTGTGAGACTGGCCGAGGCAGCACGCGCCATCGAGTCAGAGACGGGCGTTCCCATCACCTCCTCGAACCATGCCATGGCCTGGCATGCCCTCCGCCTGGCAGGCATCACCGACGTGATGCCGCAATGGGGCCAACTGTTCGAGAGGCAACTCGCCTGATGCAGGAAATTCACCGCGAGAGCATCCCCGCACGCGCGCCTTGGAGCCGCGTGATCAACAAGGGCCAGACGCTCCGCATTGTCGACAGTCATGGCCAGCAGGCCGTCGATTTCCTTTGCTACAATGCGCATGATCCCGAGGAGCGCTACCACGCGCCCAACACCCTCAAAAAGGCAGGCCATATCCTGCTCACCACCGGCGACGTGCTCTATTCTGACCGGGCGCAGGCGCTCTTCACCATTACCAGCGACAGTTTCGGCGGTCATGACACGATCGGCGGTTGTTGCTCCGAACCATCAAACCGGATGCTGTATGGCGTACCAAACAAGGGATGCCGCGAGAATTTCCTTGCGGCGCTCACGCCTCATGGCCTCGGCTGGAGGGACATTGTGCCAAACGTCAACTGGTTCATGACCGTTCCGGTGGGGGCGGCGGGTGACGCGGCGATCGCACTCGGCTCCTCTAAGCCGGGTGATCAGGTGGAGATCCGCGCCGAAATGGATGTCCTTGCCGTCATCTCCAACTGCCCGCAGGTTCTGAACCCCTGCAACAACTTCAATCCGACCGGGATCGAAGTGATCGTCCTGGAAGCATGAGGCCTCAGGCCAGCGCCGTTCAGTCTGCGAACCGCCGGGGAGAAATCTCCGCCAGCACGAGCCCCTCGTCCATGATGTCAGCAGGCGGCTCTTCGCCCAGCACCAGTGCCGCCGCGAGGCGCGAGAGTGCCGGTGAAGACTGGATGCCGTAGCCGCCCTGGCCGATGAGCCAGAAGAAGCCGTCATCACTTGAATCAAAGCCAACGACGGGGTTGCCGTCCGGCGCAAAGGAGCGGAGGCCGCCCCATGTGCGATCAACCCGCGTTACCGGGCAATCGATGGCCTGCTCGAAGCGTTCGATGCCTTCGGCCAGAGTCATATCGTCAGCATAGGCATCATGCGGATCGACGGGGGTGGCATCGGCGGGCGAGACAAGGAGCTTTCCCGATTGCGGCTTGCAATACCATGTCTCACCCACATCGCCGACCATCGGCCAACGCATGATGTCCGCGCCCTCGGGGCCCGGCACCACGGCGATGGACCGCCGCTTGGGCTGCAGCCCGATTGGCGCCCGGCCCGCCAGCGCCGCGACCTTGTCACCCCAGGCCCCGGCTGCATCGACGATGATCTGCGCGCGGATTATCTCGTTGCCCGTGCGGACTGTCCACTGGCCGTTCCTCTCCAGCGCGGTGACGGCGCGGTCACAATGGAGTTCGCCGCCCCGCTGGCGGAACAGCCGGAGATAGAACTGGTGCAGGAGATCGACGTCGATGTCGGCCGTGCCGGGGTCGAGCACGGCGCGCCGGGCATAGCCCTCCTTCAGCAGGGGGAACTTGGCCCTCGCATCAGCGGGAGAGATCTCCACCATTCCCTGCTGGACAGCCATGAGTTTTTCGAAGGCCTGCCCTTGGCCATCGGGCATGAAGAACAGCGTCTCACGTGGGGTCAGGTATCCGCCCGCCTCGAAATGGCGCCTGGCGGCGCGGGTCAAGGCCAGGATCGGGGGCGGGCCATAATTGGGCTCATAAGCAGCGGCGGACCGGCCCGTGGTGTGGTAGCCTGGCCGCTCCTCCATTTCGCAGATTGCCACACGCTGGGTCTCCGCGAGATGGGCCGCGACGGAAGCGCCCGCGATGCCGGCGCCGATGACGATGATATCGAAGTCCTCGCTCATGGCACCAGATAAGCGGGGCGCTGGCCCTTGCGCAAGATCATCCCGCCGTTCCATCATGTGGCCCATGACGAATGTGACCCTCCACTTCCCCCTCGCGGAATACCACCGCCGCATCGCCCTCACGCGCAAGGCCATGGCGGCCAGGGGGCTGGATCTCATCATCGTGTCGGATCCCTCGAACATGTCCTGGCTCACCGGATATGACGGCTGGTCCTTTTATGTGCACCAGGCCGTGCTGCTGGGACTCGAGGGAGAACCGCTCTGGTGGGGTCGCGGCATGGACGCGCAGGGCGCCAAACGCACGGTCTTCATGCACCACGACAACATCGTGGGCTATGACGACACTTACGTGCAGAACCCGCTGAAGCATCCGATGGAGCAACTCTCTGGCGTGATCGCGGCGCGCGGCTGGCAGGCGGCGCGGATTGGCGTCGAGATGGACAACTACTGGTTCTCGGCGGCTGCGAACGACACGCTCCGCACCCATTTGCGCGAGGCGAGGTTTTCGGACTCGACGGGCCTCGTCAACTGGCAGCGCATGGTGAAGAGCGAGCATGAGGTGGAGTTCATCCGCCGCGCCGCCGCCATCGTGGACGCCATGCACGCCAAGGTCATCGAAATGGTGGAACCCGGCCTTCCCAAGAATGTGCTGGTCGCCGAAATCCAGAAACAGGCGTTCCTTGGGGCGGGCGGGCACTGGGGCGATTACTGCGCCTTCGTGCCGATGCTGCCCTCAGGGGTCGATGCCACCGCGCCCCACCTTACCTGGGACGACCGGCCCTTCAACAACGGCGAGGGCACCTTCTTCGAACTCGGTGGCTGCTACCGCCGTTATCATGCGCCACTCTCGCGCACGGTCTATCTCGGCAAGCCACCGCAGAAATTCCTCGATGCCGAGAGTGCGGTTCTGGAGGCAACCGAGGCAGGCCTCGCGAAATGCCGGCCGGGCATTACCTGCGGCGAAGTGGCGGAGGCCTTCTTCGGCACGCTGCAAAAGCGCGGTTTCAGTAAGGATTCGCGCGCTGGCTATTCGATCGGACTTTCTTATCCGCCGGACTGGGGCGAGCGCACACTGTCGATCCGCCGCGGCGACACAACGGTGCTCGAACCCAACATGACGCTGCATTTCATGCCGGCCCTGTGGCTTGATGACGGCGGTCTCGAGCTGTCTGAAACAATTCTCATCACATCAAACGGCGTCGAGTGCCTGTGCAAAACGCCGCGCAAGCTCGTTATCAAGAACTGAGGTAGATCATGGCTCCTTTCAACAAACCGGTGTCGGGGCTGGTGACGCCACGCTTCGGCGGCATCGCCACCTTCATGCGGCTCCCGCATGTGCCGCTCGATGAGGCAAAAGGCATCGACATCGGGCTCGTCGGCATTCCGTGGGATGGCGGCACAACGAACCGCCCAGGCCCGCGCCATGCCCCGCGCCAGATGCGTGACATGTCGGCGATGATCAGGCCCATGCACCAGACGATGAGGACCGTGCCCTACGATCTCGCCAATGTGGCCGACCTTGGCGATTGCCCGGTGAACCCGGCCAATGTCGATGACGCGCTGAAGCGGGTGGAGACCTATTTCAAGAAGCTCGTGGGCATGGGAATCCGCCCGCTGTCAGCGGGCGGCGACCACCTCTGCTCGCTGCCCGTGCTGCGCGCGGTGGGCGAGAAGAAGCCGGTGGGCATGATCCACTTCGACGCCCATACCGATCTCTACGACGGCTATTTCGGCGGCTTCAAATACACCCACGGAACACCTTTCCGCCGCGCGATCGAGGAGGGCGTGCTCGACCCCAAGCGGACGATCCAGATCGGGCTTCGCGGCTCCATGTACGACCTCGACGACTTCGAGTGGGGCGAGAAGATGGGCGTGCGTCTCGTGCGCATCGAGGAGGCGATGGAGAAAGGCCCGCAGGCCATCATGGCAGAAGCCCGGAAAATCGTGGGCGATGGTCCCACCTATGTGAGCTTCGACATCGACATGCTTGACCCCGTCTATGCCCCCGGAACAGGCACGCCGGAAGTGGGTGGCTTCACAACATTCCAGGCCCAGCAGTTGCTCCGCGAGTTGCGCGGCCTTAACATTGTCGGCGCAGACGTGGTGGAGGTTTCGCCGCCATTCGACTCCTCCGGCATCACCGCACATGCGGGTGTCACCATGATGTTCGAGATCCTGTGCTCAATGGCGGAGGACGTGGCGCGGAGGCGCGGATAGCGCCGCCCTTCGCGGAGACTGACTGGCGTTTCTCGTCATTCGTGCGGCAACCTCCGAAGAGCAGAACTGCGCGTTATGATCGAACCGAGAAACGTGCTTTAGTTCACATGCCCCAGGGGTGGGGTCGCAACAATACGGAGAAAGTCATGACAATGAGGAAACTTCTTGGGGCGGCGCTGCTGGCCTCGAGCATGCTGGTGGCAGGTGCGGCAAACGCAAAGACGCTCGTCTATTGCTCGGAAGGCTCGCCCGAGGGCTTCGATCCGGCGCCTTACACTGCCGGGACGACGTTCAACGCCTCTTCACGGCCGATCTACAACCGGCTTGTCGAGTTTGACCGGGGGACCACGAACATCATTCCGGGCCTTGCGGAAAGCTGGGAGGTTTCGGCCGACGGCACCGAAATCACCTTCAAGCTGCGCAAGGGCGTGAAATTCCATACCACGTCCTTTTTCACGCCCACGCGTGAGTTCAACGCCGATGACGTGATCTTCTCCTTCATGCGGCAGCTGAAGAAGGACCATCCATGGAACCAGTACTCGGCGGGGATCGCCTGGGAGTACTTCGACGGCATGGACATGCCGGCCCTGCTCAAGGACATCGTGAAGGTTGACGATCATACCATCACCTTCAAGCTGAACCGCCCCGAAGCCCCGTTCCTGGCCAACATGGCGATGGATTTCGCTTCGATTCTCTCTGCGGAATATGCCGCCAAGCTCGAGGCTGACGGCAAGAAGGAGATGATCAACCAGCAGCCCATCGGCACCGGACCCTTCCTGTTCGTCGACTACCAGAAGGACGCCGTGATCCGCTATGCCGCGCACCCGGATTTCTGGGGCGGCAAGCAGCCGATCGACGATCTGATCTTCGCCATCACCACAGACGCATCGGTGCGCATGCAGAAGCTGAAGGCAGGCGAGTGCCATGTGGCCCCCTATCCGCCCCCGGCGGAGACCGCCAGCCTCAAGGCTGACCCGAACCTCACCGTCATGGAGCAGGAAGGCCTGAACGTCGGTTATCTTGCCTACAACACGCTGGTGGCGCCCTTCGACAAGGTAGAGGTGCGCAAGGCGCTCAACATGGCGATCAACAAGCAGGCCATTCTCGATGCCGTTTTCCAGGGCGCGGGCACGGCAGCGAAGAACCCGATCCCGCCAACCATGTGGTCCTACAACAACGACACGGTGGACGATCCCTATGATCCGGAAGCCGCCAAGAAGATGCTTGCTGACGCCGGCGTTTCGGGCCTCAAGATGAAGATCTGGGCCATGCCCGTGCAGCGTCCCTACAATCCGGATGCGCGCAAGATGGCCGAACTCATCCAGGCCGACTTCGCCAAGGTCGGCGTCGAGGCGGAGATCGTATCCTATGAGTGGGGCGAATATCTCGAGCGCTCGAAGGCCAAGGACCGTGACGGCGCGCTTCTTCTCGGCTGGACCGGCGACAATGGCGATCCGGACAACTTCCTCGCCGTTCTGCTGGGCTGCTCGGCGGTCGGCGGCTCGAACCGCGCCCAGTGGTGCCACCAGCCCTTCGAGGACCTGATCCAGAAGGCCAAGGTGCTGCCGACGAACGAAGAGCGCACGCCCGTGTACATGGAGGCCCAGAAGGTCTTCAAGGAGCAGGCGCCCTGGGCCACGATCGCCCATTCCGTGGTCTTCATGCCGATGAGCAAGAAGGTCATGAATTACAAGATGGACCCTCTGGGGTCGCATCGCTTCGATGGCGTGGACATCGCCGAATAACAAGAGAAGATGAGCGGCCCCGCATTTAATGGCTGGCGCAACTTTTCGCCCTCAGGTGCGAAGGCACTTGAGGGCCCGTTGCGCTAGGGGCCGCTCGCATTCCTCATGATCCGCTTCCTGTTTTGGCGCGCCCTGTTGTTGGTGCCGACACTGATCGGCATCACGCTGGTATCGTTCGGCTTCATCCGCTTGCTGCCGGGGGATCCCGTGGTGCTGATGGCTGGCGAACGCTCCCTGACACCTGAACGCCATGCCGAACTCCTGAAGCAATTCGGCTTCGACCGGCCGGTCTGGGAGCAGTACTTGCATTATGTCTGGGACCTGCTTCATGGCGATCTCGGCGTATCGCTGAAGACCAAGATGCCGGTGCTGCAGGAATTCCTCACCCTGTTTCCAGCGACGGTCGAGCTTTCGCTCGCGGCCATGCTTTTCGCGGTCGTGCTGGGCATTCCAGCCGGCGTCATCGCCGCCGTGCGGCGCGGCAGCGTTTATGACCAGACGGTCATGGGCACCGCGCTGGTCGGCTATTCGATGCCGATCTTCTGGTGGGGCCTGCTGCTCATCATCCTGTTTTCGGTGACGCTGCAGTGGACGCCCGTATCCGGGCGAATTGGCCTTGTCTATTTCTTCAAGCCCGTCACGGGTTTCATGCTGATCGACAGTCTCATCTCCGGCCAGAAAGGGGCTTTCACCTCAGCCGTCCGGCACCTGATCCTGCCGACGGTGGTTCTCGGGACCATTCCACTGGCCGTCATTGCGCGCCAAACGCGCTCGGCCATGCTCGAGGTGCTGGGCGAGGACTATGTGCGAACGGCACGCGCCAAGGGGCTTTCTCCCTTCCGTGTAGTGGGGCTGCACGCCCTGCGCAACGCCATGATCCCGGTCATCACCACCATTGGGCTGCAGGTCGGCGTGCTGCTGGCCGGCGCCATCCTGACCGAGACGATCTTCTCCTGGCCGGGGATTGGAAAGTGGATGATCGATTCAATCGCGCGCCGCGACTATCCGGTGGTTCAGGGAGGCCTGTTGCTGATCGCCGCCGTGGTCATGCTGGTGAACCTGATCGTGGACCTGCTCTACGGCCTCACCGATCCACGCATCCGGCACAGGACGTGAGCGCATGAGCGAGATCGACATGACAACCAATTCGCCGGGGACCGGCAGGCCGGCACTGCTGGCCGAGTTCTGGCGCCATTTCAGCGAGAACCGGGGGGCGGTGCTCGGGCTTGCCGTCTTCCTCTTCGTTGTGCTGCTCGCTGTCTTTGCGGATGTGGTGGCCCCGCACGCACCGCATGAACAGTACCGCGATTCCTTCCTGACACCTCCGGTCTGGCAGGAGGGAGGAGACTGGCGCTTCATTCTCGGCACCGACCCGGTCGGCCGCGACATTCTTTCGCGGCTGATCTACGGCAGCAGGTACTCGTTGTTCATTGGCGTCATCGTGGTGACGATCTCGCTGCTGCTCGGGGTGACGCTCGGACTTCTGACGGGTTTTCTCCGCGGCGCCTTCGACAATGCGGTGATGCGGGTCATGGATGTGCTGATGTCCTTCCCCAGCCTGTTGCTGGCACTGGTGCTGGTGGCAATGCTCGGACCCAGCCTCACCAACGCCATGATCGCCATCGCCCTCATCCAGCAGCCGCACTATGTGCGGCTGACGCGGGCCGCCGTCATGAGCGAGATGAGCAAGGACTACGTCACGGCTGCAAGGGTCTCAGGGGTGGGCCGGCTCAGGATGATGTTCCGCACGATACTGCCCAACTGCATGGCGCCGCTGATCGTGCAGGCTGCACTGTCCTTTTCCAGCGCCATCCTTGATGCGGCGGCCCTCGGGTTTCTCGGCATGGGCGCACAGCCGCCCACACCGGAGTGGGGCACCATGCTGGCGGACTCTCGGGAATATGTGACGCGCGCCTGGTGGGTTGTGACGATGCCCGGTCTTGCCATCCTCATCACCGTTCTCGCGATCAACGTGATGGGCGATGGTCTGCGTGACGCGCTCGACCCGCGCCTGAGGAGAAGCTGACCCCAATGGCGATGCTCGAAATCGAAAATCTCACCGTCGAGTTCAGGACGGCATCCGGCTTCTTCCGGGCGGTTGACGGCGTGTCGCTCAGCGTGGACAAGGGCGAAGTGCTGGCGATCGTCGGGGAGTCCGGATCGGGCAAGTCCGTATCTATGCTGGCTGTCATGGGACTGCTGCCCTGGACTGCGAAGGTGACGGCGGACAGGATGAGTTTCGCGGGACGCAACCTGCAGGACCTTTCGTCCCGCGACCGGCGCAAGATCATCGGCAAGGACATCGCGATGATCTTCCAGGAACCGATGTCGAGCCTCAACCCCTGCTTCACGGTGGGCTTTCAGCTGATGGAAGCCTTGAAGGCCCACCTCGACATGGACAAGACGCACAGGCGCAGGCGTGCCGTCGAACTTCTGCAGCTCGTCGGCATCCCGTCGCCGGAGCAGCGGCTCTCCGCATTTCCACACCAGCTTTCAGGCGGCATGAACCAGCGCGTGATGATCGCCATGGCGATCGCCTGCAATCCCAAGCTGCTGATCGCAGATGAGCCGACAACTGCCCTCGATGTGACGATCCAGGCGCAGATTCTTGAACTTCTGGTCAAGCTGCAGGACGAGACAGGAATGGGCCTCGTGCTCATCACGCACTCGATGGGGGTCGTCGCCGAGACCGCAGACAGAGTCTCCGTCCAGTACGCAGGACAGAAGGTGGAGGAGCAGAAGGTAGAAGACCTCTTCCGTGATCCTCACCACCCCTATACCGCCGCCCTGCTCTCTGCCCTTCCCGAGCGGGCCGCCGGGCGGCAGCTGCCGTCCATTCCCGGCGTCGTGCCCGGCCAGTTCGACAGGCCCTCGGGCTGCTTGTTCTCCCCGCGCTGCCCGCTCTCCACTGAACGCTGCCGCACCACGAAGCCACCGCGGATCGACGGTGCACTTTGCCATTACGCTTTGAGGGACGGAGTTCCCCGCGACCACCCGCAGGCGAAGGAACAGGCAGCATGAGCATCGTCGTATCCGCCACGGGCCTCACCCGCTACTACAGCGTCGGGCGCGGCGTCTTCGCAAGGCCTGCCACGCTCAAGGCACTCGACGGCGCGAGCTTCACGCTCGAGCGCGGCAAGACGCTGGCGGTTGTGGGTGAATCGGGCTGTGGCAAGTCTACCCTTGCCCGCCTCGTCACCATGATCGAGGCGCCGACGTCAGGATCGCTTGTGATCGCGGAACAGGACATCGTGGGCGCATCCACCGCAGCGCTGAAGGCACTCAGGCCCAAGGTGCAGATCGTGTTTCAGAACCCGTATGGCTCGCTCAATCCGCGCCAGAAGATCGGTCATGCGCTGGAAGAACCGCTGCTCGTGAATACCAGGCTGAGCGCGGGCGAGCGCAGCGAGAAGGCACGCGCCATGATGGCGAGTGTCGGCCTGAGGCCTGAACACTTCGACCGCTACCCCCACATGTTTTCCGGCGGGCAGCGCCAGCGCATCGCCATCGCGCGCGCCCTGATGCTGGATCCCGACGTCCTGGTGCTTGACGAGCCCGTATCAGCACTCGACGTTTCGATCCAGGCGCAGGTGCTGAACCTGCTGGCGGAGCTGCAGGAGAGGCACAACCTGGCCTATCTCTTCATCAGTCACGACTTGTCGGTGGTGCGCCATATCGCTGATGATGTGATGGTCATGTATCTTGGCCGCGCAGTGGAGCAGGGCCCGCGTGACAGCATTTTCCGCAATCCACAGCATCCTTATACGAAGGCCTTGCTCTCGGCCACGCCTCAGCCAGATCCCACGCGCAAACGTGACCGGATCGTGCTCAGCGGCGAGATGCCATCGCCGATCAATCCGCCCACGGGATGCACCTTCCATCCGCGCTGCCCGTCGTGCTTCGCACCCTGCCCGGCCATCAACCCCGCCTTGCTTGAACATGAGGGAAGCCTCGTGGCATGTCATGCGGTAAACCCTCCCGAAGCGGAAACGAAAGCGGCCTGAAAATGTCCAAGCGTGCGGAACTCTCGACCGGCGAAGCACTCGTCGGCCTTCTCGAAGCCTATGGCGTCGATACGATTTTCGGCATTCCCGGGGTGCATAACGTCGAGATGTACCGGGCGTTGCCACGTTCGAAGATCCGGCACGTGCTGGTGCGGCACGAACAGGGCGCGGGGTTCATGGCGGACGGCTATGCCCGCGCCACCGGCAAGCCCGGCGTTTGCTTCACCATTACTGGGCCGGGCCTCACCAACATCCTGACACCCATGGGCCAGGCGTGGTCAGATTCCAGCAATGTGCTGGTGATCTCCTCCACCCTCGACATCAGGGATTCATCACAAGGGCGCGGACGGCTTCACGAGATGATCGACCAGCGCGGGGCGGCGGCGGCAGTCACAGGCCTGCACATGCGGGCCTATACGCCGAAGGACGTCCGCGACGCGGTCGCCCGGGCCTTCGCCCATTTCTCCAGCCAGCGCCCGCGGCCCGCCTATCTCGAGATTCCGCTGGATCTGCTGAAGGAACCTGCAGGCAGCGGTTGGGAGCCGCGCGGCCTTCCCCGGATTGCCTCTCCCTCGCGAAGCCAGATCGAGGAGGCCATTGCCAAGCTCAACGCCGCGCAGAAGCCGCTCATCATCCTTGGCGGCGGCGCGCTTCATGCGGGTGCGGCAGCACTTGCCATTGCGGAGAGGCTGAAGGCGCCGATCCTCACCACAACCGCCGGCAAGGGCGCCGTTCCATCCGGTCATCCGCTCTGCCTCGGCTACGTCATGGGGCGCGCGGGCGTGTGGCAGTTGTTCGGTGAGAGCGACGCGATCCTCTGCGCCGGATCGGAACTTTCAGAGACCGACTTCTGGAATGACGATGTTGTGATCGACAAGAACCTCATCCGGATCGACATTGACCCATCCGTGATGAGCCGTCCGCACAGTGCGGACATCGCGATACTGGGGGATGCACGGGAATCGCTGGAGGCCATCGCCCAAGGCATCAAGGAGCGGAGCGGCGAGGCCCGTGCGAGCTTCGACCTCGGTGAACCCGATGCACTGCGCGCCATTCTGGCCAAGGTCCTGGGCGTGATCCGCGAGGCTCTTCCGGCGGAAACCGTGATCTGCTCCGACATGACGCAGATTGCCTATGCGGCGAACGAGATCTTTCCCGTCTCGGTACCGCGCACATGGATTCATCCCGTGGGCTTCGGCACGCTGGGTTTCGCGTTGCCAGCCGGCATCGGCGCGAAGTTCGGGGTTGGCACGCAGCCCGTCGCCGTGATGATCGGGGATTATGGCCTGCAATACACGCTGAATGAACTGGGCACGGCCGCCGAGCACGAACTGCCCCTCGTCATCCTGATGTGGAACAACGACGCTCTGGGTCAGATCCGCGACGACATGGTGATGAAGGGTATCCAGCCGAATGCAGTGACCCTGAAGAACCCGGACTTCCAGATGCTGGCAAAGGCCTACGGCTGCCAGTCCGCGAAGCCTGGAAGCCTGAAAGCCCTGGCTGATGCCATAGGCGAGGCACTGAAGGCCAAATGCCCCACGCTGATCGAGATGACACCGCGAATGGTGTCGGGTTGAATGCAGAACGGCCGGCGCGTTCGGAGAATCCGCGCCGGCCGCCCACACGGCTACAGGGAGTGCGCCGTTACATCTTCGGCATGATGACCGCGTCGATGACGTGGATGACGCCGTTGTCGGCGACGATGTCGGCCTGGACGACCGTTGCGCCGTCAACCTTCACACCATTGGTGCCGTTGACGGTGATCTCGCCGCCCTGCACGGACTTGGCCATGGTCTCCTTGCCGGCCACGTCCGCGGCCATCACCTTGCCGGGCACAACGTGGTAGGTCAGGATGGCCACGAGCTTGTCCTTGTTCTCGGGCTTCAGCAGGTCTTCGACAGTGCCCGCGGGAAGCTTTGCGAAGGCTTCATCGGTGGGGGCGAAGACCGTGAAGGGGCCTGCACCCTTCAGCGTGTCGACGAGGCCTGCGGCCTGAACGGCAGCCACCAGCGTCTTGAAATTGCCCGCAGCGATGGCGGTATCAACGATGTCAGCGGCATAGGCCTGGGCGGACAGCGCCAGGCTCGACACGGCAAAGGCGGCAGCAGCGGCAATGTTGCGAAGGCGGTTCATTGTAATCTCCCAATTGTCATCAGTGACGATCATGGATACGGGGTTCTTCCCGGCCCGGTTTGAAATTGCGTCTTCACAATAAGTTTTTCAGCCTTTGCTGATCCACCACAGGTCTGACATATTCCGGTCAGACTCCATGGAAACCTACAACTGGAACAAGGCCCGTCACATGAGCGGCAATACCAACGAGACCCAAAGCCAGTTCGCGATCCTCAAGTCGCCCAGTTTCCTGCCCCTGTTCGTGACACAGGCGATCAGCGCCTTCAACGACAATGCGGTCCGCAACGGCATCGCCATCCTCATCACCTTTGATCTGGCGGTGCGATTCGGCTTCGACGCCACACTCTTCGTCCAGGCTGGGCTGGCGCTTTTCATGCTGCCCTATTTCCTGTTTTCGGCCATTGCCGGGCAACTCGCCGACAAGCACGACAAGGCAGTCCTCGCCCGCTGGATCAAGCTCTTCGACCTCGGGGCAATGGTGTTCGGGGCCTTGTCGCTCTGGCTCGAGAACCCCTGGATGCACCTGACGGCGCTGTTCCTCGCGGGCACCACGGCTGCGTTCTTCGGTCCCATCAAATACGGCATCCTGCCGCAATACCTGAGGCGGGATCAGCTCATCGCCGGCAATGCCCTCATCGAGCTCGGAACCTTCGTCACGATCCTGCTGGGCACTCTTTATGGCGGTTTCCTGGTGCTGGACGACTGGGGCAGGGTCCTTCTCGCCAGCACGATCATCGGACTTGCGGCCGTTGCACTTGGTTGCGCCTTCCTCATGCCCTCCGCACTGGGCGACCGGTCCATCGTGCTTGACTGGAACGTACCGCGCCAGACGCTGAAGCTTCTCAGTTACGCCCGGGAGAGGGAGGACGTCTTCTGGTCCGTGATCGGCGGTTCATGGTTCTGGTTCCTGGGCGCCGCCATCATGGCGCAGCTTCCCGTCTTCACGCGGGACGTGCTGCTGGCGGATGAAGGGGTGGCGAATACTTTCATCGGGCTGTTCACCGTCGGCATAGGTGCGGGTTCGCTTTTCACCAACGCGCTGCTGAAGGGAGAAGTTTCGCCGCGTTACGTGCCGATCGCCTCGATCATGATGACGCTGTTCCTGCTCGACCTCTATTTCGCGGCGGGAAGCGCCAATGCGGTGCTGGCGGGAACGCCGGGCAATGGCGTCACCGCCTTCTTCAGCCACTGGCAGGGCTGGCGCGTGGGGATCGACCTGTTCTTCGTCGCCTTCTTCGGCGGTATTTATGCGGTTCCCCTCAACGCAATCATGCAGCACCGGTCGAACCCGCAGCGCCGGGCCCGGGTGATTGCGGCAAACAACGTGATGAACGCCATTTTCATGATCGGCTCCGCCGTGGCGGGCGCGGTGCTGCTCAAGGTGATGTCAGCGCAAGGCTTCTTCCTGCTCCTCGGCCTTGCCAACGCCGTAGCCTCAGTGTTCGTGGCCCGGCTGCTGACGCAGGAACTGGCCGGCAGCCTTGCACGGATGCTCTTCCGCCTGCTCTACCGGGTCGAGGTGAAGGGCATGGAGAACCTCCGCGCAGCCGGCAGAAAGGCCGTGATCGTCGCCAATCACAGCTCCTATCTGGACGGCCCCCTGCTCTCCGCCTTCCTGCCAGAGCGTGCCAGCTTTGCCATCAACAGCCACGTTGCCAGGAAGTGGTGGGCGAGACCCTCATTCTCGCTGTTCAACATGATCCCAATCGACCCGGCAAACCCCATGGCGCTGCGCGTTCTGGTGGATGAGTTGAAGAAGGGCCGCAAGGTCGTGATCTTCCCCGAAGGCCGCCTGACGGTGACGGGAGCACTCATGAAGGTCTATGAAGGCCCGGGGGCGATCGCGCAGATGGCGAAAGCGCGGGTTCTGCCGGTCAGGATCGACGGCGCACTCTACACGCCCTTCTCCCGCATGCGCGGCAAGCTGAGGCTCCGCTGGTTTCCGAAGATCACCATCACCTTCCTGCCGCCCGTGAAGTTCGATGCGCCGGACGGCATGCGCGGCGCGGAACTCCGTCAACACCAGGCGGACCGGCTCTATGACGTCATGACCGACATGGTCTTCCGCACCTCCAACGTCGACTGCACCTTGTTCGAGGCCCTTCTCGATGCGCGCCATACCCATGGACGCCGCCACGTGGTGGTCGAAGACATTCAGCGCAACCCGGCGAACTATGACCGGCTGGTCATGGGCAGCTTCATCCTGGGCCGCCGCATTGCCGAAATGACGCCCGGACAGCGAAACGTGGGGGTATTGCTGCCCAACGCCACGGGCTGCTTCGTCACGCTCTTCGGGCTGCACGCCTTCGGCCGCGTACCTGCGATGCTGAATTTCTCCACCGGTGCCGTCAACATGGCTGCGGCCTGCGCGGCGGCGCAGGTCTCGACCATTGTCACATCACGCCGGTTCATCGAGGCGGGCAACATGGAAGAGGACCTGAACGTCCTTGGCCAGAGCTGCAAGGTGATCTTCCTCGAAGACCTGCGCGAAAGTCTGACAACCAAGGACAAGCTCTACGGCCTCTTCGCGCGGTTCTTCTCCAGAACTGCCCTGCGCATGGGCGGTGCGGAGCAGGATCCCAATGCGCCTGCGGTCATCCTCTTCACCTCGGGTTCGGAGGGCCTGCCCAAGGGGGTCGTGCTCTCGCACCGGAATCTCCATGCCAACCGTTACCAGGCAGCGGCCCGCATCGCCTTTACGGCATCTGACGTGGTGTTCAACGCGCTTCCCATGTTCCATGCCTTCGGCCTGACCGGCGGCGCACTGTTGCCGGTGCTGGCGGGTGTTCGCACCTTTCTCTACCCCTCTCCGCTCCATTACAAGGTCGTGCCGGAGCTGTGCTACGAAACGAATGCCGCGGTTGTTTTCGGCACCGATACCTTCCTCATGGGCTATGCGCGAAGCGCCCACCCCTATGACTTCTTCAATGTTCGCCTGGTCGTCGCCGGCGCGGAGAGGGTGAAGCCCGAGACGCGCGAAGCCTGGATGGAGAAGTTCGGCCTGCGCATCCTTGAAGGCTATGGCGCCACCGAGTGTTCACCGGTTCTGGCGGTCAACACGCCGATGCACTTCCGCACGGGTACCGTCGGCCGCCTTCTGGACCAGGTCCAGCACCGGATCGAGCCCGTTCCCGGAATCGACGAAGGCGGACGACTGCACGTGAAGGGGCCCAACATCATGCTGGGCTATCTTCGCGCCGACAATCCGGGCGTGATCGAAGTGCCACCCGATGGCTGGTACGACACGGGCGACATCGTCAAGATCGACGATGATGGTTTCATCACCATTCTGGGC
>CAIYXE010000251.1 GCA_903930095.1 uncultured Hyphomicrobiales bacterium | reverse complement strand
CACCCGGCGCGGCAGCAGCGACACGGCGATGAAGGAGGCGAGCACGGCCAGCGCCCCGCCCGCGATCACGTAATTCGTCGGCAGCAACATCACGAAGCCGCGGCCGGAGGCATGCGCCAGCGCAGGGCCTGCGCCTGCAAGAAGGCAGATCAGCGCAAGGGCACCTCTCCACATGCTCAGATCCCGACGTAGCGGTCGATCATCTGGCGGTCGGAGGCCAGTGCCGATGCCGCCACCACGCCCGTCACCCGGCCGTTCTCCACGAAGGCGACACGGTCCGCCACCGGCAGCACGGCATCCACGCGCTGCTCCACCAGCAGCGTGGTCACGCCATGGGACTTGAGGTCGAGCACCGATTGCCGGATGCGCTCGATCATCGCAGGCATCAGTCCCTCGGTCGGCTCGTCGAGCAGCAGAACCCTGGGGTTGATGCACAGCGCACGCGCCATCGCCAGCATCTGCTGCTCACCGCCGCTCATCGTGCCCGCCCGCTGGGCGAGCCGCTCCTTCAGCAGCGGAAACAGCGACAGCACATGGTCGAGAACCTCAGGGCCAGAGCCGCGCGTCATCAGCCCAACCCTCAGGTTCTCCATCACCGTCAGTTCGGAGAACAGCCGCCGCCCCTGCGGCACATAGCCGATGCCGCGGCGCGGCACCTCATGCGGGGCAAGCGCGGTCAGCTCCGTGCCGTCAAGGCTGATGCTGCCGCGCCGCACCCTCACCAGCCCCATGATGGCCTTCAGCGCCGTCGTCTTGCCCGCACCATTGCGCCCCAGCAGGCACAGGATCTCGCCGGCCTCAGCCTTGAGCGAGAAGGCCTTCAGCACCTGGGCTTCCGCGTAGTAGCAGTCCACACCGCTGAGTTCGAGCATCACCCGCTCCCCAGATAGGCGCTCTGCACCGCCGGATTGGCGCGGATCTCCGCCGGGCTTCCCTCGGCAAGGATGCTGCCGCGGTCAAGCACGGTGATGCGGTGCGCAAGCGCCATGACGACGGGCATGTTGTGCTCGATCAGCAGCACCGTCGCATCCCTGGCCACATCGCGCACGAGGCCGATGAAGCCCTCGATCTCGGCGTCCGAAAGCCCCTGCGTCGGCTCGTCGAGGATCAGCAGCTTCGGCTGCAGCGCCAGCCCCATCGCCACCTCCAGCAGCCGCTGGTGGCCGTATGACAAGGTCCCCGCGATCTGCCCGGCGCGCCCGGCAAGGCCGACGCGCTCGAGATGGGCGATGCTGCCGCCGCGGCCCGGCTGGTGCGCCGCCAGCGCCACGTTCTCCTCCGCCGAGAGATTGGCGTAGATGCTGGTGATCTGGAAGGTGTAGGCGATGCCGCGCCGCACCCGCCGGAAGGCGGGAAGGGCGGTCACGTCCTCGCCCTCGAACAGCACGCGCCCGGCGCTGGGCGCGATGCGGCCGGAAATGAGGCTCACGAAGGTGGTCTTGCCCGCGCCGTTGGGGCCGATCACGGCGCGCACCTCGCCCTTCTCCAGCCGGAAGTCCACGTCCCTCACCGCCGTCAAACCGCCGAAGCTGCGCGTCAGGCCGGTGGTTTCAAGCAGCGGGGGTGCGGCGTCTAGGGCAGCCATGGCATCACGCGCTGGCGAAGGGTGCCGAGAATGCCCTTCGGAAAGAACAGGACGAGAAGGATCAGCGCCACGCCCACAAACAGCAGGCTCGCCGTGGTGAAGCCACTGGCGAAGTCGACGAGGAAGAACATCAAGGCGGTGCCGAGCACCGGCCCCAGCACCGTCGCTGCGCCGCCGAGCAGCGTCCACAGCAGCGGATGGATGGAATACTGGATCGAGGCAAGCGATGAGCCCGCATAGGCGAACATCAGCGCATAGCAGGCCCCGGCGAAGGCCGCAAAGGACCCCGACAGCACGAAGGCGATAAGCTTGTAGCGGGCCACGTCATAGCCCAGCATGGCGGTGCGGCTTTCGTTCTCGCGGATCGCCACCAGCACATGCCCGATGCGCGAGCGCACCACGGCAAGGCACAGGGCGATTGCCGCGGCCAGGAAGGCCAACGCCAGATTGTAGCGCAGCACCGGGTTGGTGAGGTCCGCCTCGAAGCCCATGAAGCTGAAGGCGCGCAGCGTGTCGGGAATGACGATGCCCTCGTCGCCGCGCGTATACTCCCCGAAATAGAGCACGGTCAGGAAGGCGGCCTGCGCGAACATCAGCGTCACGATCATGAAGGCAACGCCGCTCGCCCGCAGGGCGACGAGGCCGATGAGGAAGGAAACGGCAATGCCGGTGAGGATCGCCACCGCGAAGGCCTCCGGCACGCCAAGCCCCAGCCTGGTGACGCCAAGCGCTGCCGCATAAAGCCCGGCCGCGAAGAACATCGCATGGCCGAGGCTGAGCAGTCCCGCATAGCCGAACAGGATATTGTAGCCCACCGCGTAAATCGACAGCACCATGATGCGGGTCAGCATCAGCACCACATAGTCGCTCGCCGTGAACTGCAGCAGGAACAGCGCCGCGATCACCCCGGCATGCAGCAGCACGGCCTTCCCGCTCATCGCGCCGGCACTCCATAGAGGCCCTGCGGCCGCACCACGAGCACGATCGCCACAGCAAGCGTGGCGATGATCGCGGCAAGGGTTGGCGAGAAGAACATCGAGATGATGCCGTCCGCCATGCCAATGATGAGGGCCGCCACGACGCTGCCCTTGATCGAGCCCAGGCCGCCGATGATGACCACGATGAAGCTCATCAGCAGCGGGTCGAGGCCCATCAGGTAATGGGCCTGCTGGATCGGCACGATCAGCACGGCAGCAACGGCCACCAGCGCCGCACCCGCCACGAACACCGCCGCATAAACGGTGTTGACGGGGATGCCGAAGGCCGTGGCCGTCTCGCGGTCGAACTGGGTGACGCGCATGATAAGGCCGATGCGGGTGCGCGCCAGCACCCACCACACGCCAAGCAGCAGCATGAGCGAGGCTGCCACCACGAAGATCTTGTAGCCGGAGAAGCCGAACCACGGGAAGGCGATGCGGTAGGTGAAGGGCGCGGCCACCGGCTTGGCGTCGGCACCGAAGACGGAGAGCGCCAGCTGCTGCAGCACGAAGAGCAACCCGATGGTCGCCACGATGGTGGCTTCCGGATCGTAGTTGATCCGCCGCAGCAGCAGGCGCTCGGTCAGGAAGGCGAGAAAGCCTACGGCGATTGGTGCGGCCACCAGCGCGGCGATGAAGCCGGCCAGCGGGCCGCCCGGCATCATCTTCGCCGTCCACCACGCCAGCATGGCCCCCACCATGAAGAACTCGCCATGCGCGACGTTGACGACGCGCATCACGCCGAACACCAGCGACAGCCCCAGCGCTGACAGCGCCAGCACGGCGGCGGCCACCGTACCCTCGAGCACGGCGAGCAGAAGGTGGGGCCAGAACGCCAAGGCGCTTCGCTTACAGCGCCATCTTGGTGTAGTCGGCCGCCGGCTCGTAGAGGCCTTCCTCGATGGTGGTGCGGTAGACCAGTTCGCTCACGCCGTTCTTCACCTGCGTGATGTTCTGGTGCCCGAAGGACTGGTGGATCTTGGCGTTGAAGATCTTGTTGCCCTGCGGGTGCTCGTTGCCCTCGGCGATGGCGGTGATGGCCTCGGTCGCCTCGATGAGCTTGGCCTTGTCGGCCGGGCCCTGGTAGCCCGCCGCCTCCATCGCCTGCTTCAGGATGTAGAGCGTCTCCCAGCAGCCGAACATGTGCGAATAGGTCGAGATGTCGGCAGCGTCGGAGACGCTGGCGCCGAATTGGTCCACGCCCACCTTCTCACGGAAGAAGGTGTCATGCGCGGCGGGGCTGGCGCCGGCGTTGCGCGGGAAGGCCTCCCACAGATAGGATCCCTCGAGGAACTCGAGGCCCGGGCTCTTGAGGTCGACGGCTTCGAGGCTGTCGATGAAGCCGAACAGCGCGGGGTGCTGCGAGCCGAAATGCTCGCCCAGCTCCTTCACGAAGGTCAGCACCGCGGGTCCCACCATGACGTGGTAGATCACCTCGGTGTCCATCGGGATCTGCGGGAAATAGCGCGTGAAGGAGGACTCGGTCGGCGGAATGGGGATCAGCGCGTTCACCTCCCCGCCCTGCGCCTTGATCGCGGCGGAGAAAAAGTCGCGGTGGTCATGGCCGAAGGCGAAGTCCGGGAAGATCATGGTGACCTTCTTGCCCACGTTCTTGGCGATCCACGGCGCCATGGCGATGACCTGTGACTTCACGTCGGTGATGCCCGGCTGGAAGGTATAGCGGTTGAGCGCGCCCGAGGCCACGTGATGGCCCTCGGACACCACGTAATAGGGCAGCTTCAGTTCGCCTGCGCGCGGGGCCGAGCCCATCACGACATGGCTGAACAGCGTGCCGAAGGCCACGTCGCACTTGTGCTGGGTGGCGAATTTCTCGACCACCTCGGCGCCGCGGCCGGGGTCGGTCGCGTCGTCCTCGGCGATGATCTCGACGGGCCTGCCGTTGATTCCGCCCTGCTCGTTGATGAGCTTGACGGCGGCGGTTGTGGTGCGCTCATACCAGCGGCCGTAGGCCGCGCCGATGCCGGTGCGGTGCACCTGGAAGCCGATGCGGATCGGCTCGGAAGACTGCGCCTGCGCATAGCGTACGAAACCGGGACCCATGATCGAGGCCGCGGCCCCCGCGCCCGCAAGTTTCAGGGCGGATCTGCGGGTGATGCGTTTCCTGGCGGGTACGATAAGCTTGGGGTCGGACATGTCTTGCTCCTGGGTTTTGCAGGGCCTCTCTCTGGAAGGCCTGAAGATCATCATAGCAAAACCAGCGGGCTGGGATAGGTCCCTCAGGCGATGCGGCGGAGCAGGTCCAGAAGGTTGCGCTGCTCGCCCGGGTCGAGCGGCTCGAGCGTCTCAGCGGTGATGGCATGGGCGGCTGTGACGCCGCGCCCCACCGCCGCCAGCCCCTCCGGCGTGATCGAGACCAGCATGCGCCGCCCGTCGTCAGGGTCGGGCGCCGTGGCGACCAGCCCGCGCCTGCCGAGTCGGTCGACGACGCCCTTGATGGTCGCGGCATCCATCGCCGTCTCGCGCCCGAGCAGGTTCTGCGACACGGACTGCATCTCGGCGAGCTTGACGAGCGCCGCCCACTGGGTGGGCGTCAGGTCGCCACCCATTTGCCCGGCGAAGATCGCCGCATGGCGCTGCCCGGCGCGGCGCAGGTAGAAGCCCACCTGGTCCTCGAGCCGGTAGCCGCGGAGCACGCTGTCGGGGTCCATGGCCTCAGCGCTCAACGAAGGCCTTCTCGATCACGTAGCTGCCGGGCTCGCTGCTGTTGCCCTCGCTGAAGGACAGGCCCTTGAGCAGCGCCGTGATATCCGAGAGGAAGGCCGGGCTGCCGCAGATCATCACGCGGTCCTCAGCGGCATCGAGCGGCGGCAGGCCGAGGTCCGCGGCAATCCGGCCGGAGCCGAGAAGATGGGTGATGCGCCCGCGGTTGCGGAAGTCCTCACGCGTCACGGTCGGGTAGTAGAGCAGCTTGGCCCGCACCTCCTCGCCGATCAGCTCGTCCTGCGGCAAGGTCTGCTCGATTGCCTCCGCATAGGCCAGCTCCGCGGCGAAGCGGCAGCCATGCACCAGCACCACCCTGGCGAAGCGCTCATAGACGGCGGGATCCTTGACGAGGCTCATGAACGGCGCCAGCCCCGTGCCCGTGCCGAGCAGGTAGAGGTTGCGCCCGGGCAGCAGGTTGTCGACCAGCAGCGTGCCCGTGGGCTTCCGGCCGACGAGGATCTTGTCGCCCACCTGGATGTGCTGGAGCTTCGAGGTCAGCGGCCCGTCCGGCACCTTGATCGACAGGAACTCGAGTTCGTCGGCGTAATTGGGGCTGACCAGGCTGTAGGCCCTGAGCAGCGGCTTTCCCTCAACCGCGAGGCCAATCATCGTGAACTGCCCGTTCTCGTAGCGGAAAGACGGCGACCTGGTCGTCCGGAAGCTGAACAGCCGGTCCGTCCAGTGGTGCACGCTCAGCACTTCTTCCTCGAACAACGCACTCATGGGGGGCTCCGCGGGGGTCGGCGATTTTGTTTGTGTACAAACAAAAAATATGGAATCATTCCGGTCCTGTCAATGGCTGCATCGCATCTGCGAGATCGCCTTTGGAACAAGACCGATGGACCAAACGCCCGGAAAGATCCGCTGCGATGCCTGCCCCGTGCTCTGCTACATCCGGGAGGGCATGCTGGGCGCGTGCGACCGCTACGCGAACCAGGGCGGCGTCCTCACCCGCGTCGACCCGCATGTGGTGCTGGAGCGCACGGTCGCGGCGAAGGGCGAGGTCGTGCCTTTCCTGCCCTCCGCGCCAGACTGGGACGGGCGCATCGTGCGTGAGCCCTCCACCTTCGTCACCGCCATCGGCGCGGGCACCACCTACCCTGACTACAAGCCCGCCCCCTTCATCGTCGCCTCCGAGGTTGATGGCGTCGACATGGTCACCGTCGTCACCGAGGGCATTTTCAGCTACTGCGGCCTGAAGGTGAAAATCGACACCGACCGGCACCTCGGTGCCGAATGCGCCGCCGTGCGCGTCGAAGGCGAGCAGATCGGCCACGTGACGACCGCCGAATACGGCTCGCAGATGCTGTCCCTCGGCGGCGTGCGCCACCTCACCGGCGGCTCCAAGAAGGAAGGCCGCATCACCTGCGAAAGCCTGCTGACGCTTGCCAACTGCAAGCCGCTCGAAGTCACCGTCGACGGCGGCGCCACGATCGTCATCGAGGCGGGCAAGGCCCCCGTCATAAACGGCCACCGTGAAGAGCGCATGCGCGTCGGCTGCGGCTCGGCCACCATCGGCATGTTCGCGCAGCAATGGATGGGCCTCGTGGACGAGGTGGTGGTGGTGGACGACCACATCACCGGCGTCCTGTCGGAGCACCAGGCAGGCAAGTTCCTGGACGTGCCGGAAACGGGCATCAGGATGAAGGGCCACCGCTCCACGCCCGGCCGCTATTTCAAGGTCGCCCAGCCCGGCACCGGCTGGGGCGGCACCGACCTCACCGATCCCCTCGCCATCCTTAAAGCCTTCGATCCGAAACAGGCCTGGCCCGGCCTCCGCCTGCTCATGGTCTCCACCACCGGCGAGCACTT
>CAIYXE010000250.1 GCA_903930095.1 uncultured Hyphomicrobiales bacterium | reverse complement strand
CGCAAGGCGGCAGCCGCTGGCTTCTCCACCGCGACCGACCTTGCCGACTGGCTCGTCCGGACGCTGAAGATGCCATTCCGCGAGGCGCACCATGTGACGGGCAGCCTCGTGGCGCTGGCGGAACGGACGGGCGTGGACCTGCCGGAACTGCCGCTGGAAGCCATGCGGACGGTGGAGCCGCGCATCACCCGCGAGGTTTACAAGGTGCTTACCGTCGAGAGTTCGGTTGCCTCGCGCACGAGTTTCGGCGGCACGGCCCCGCGCAACGTGAAGCGTGAGGCAAGGCGCTGGCTCAAGCTGCTCAAAGCCTGATAGGATCACAGACATGAAAACACTTCTCGTTCTTCTCGCCCTCGGCCTGAGCCTCGCTGCCTGCGGCGTGCGCGGCGATCCGGAGCCGCCGCCGGCGAACCTGCAGGCAGAATAGACATGCATCATTTTTCCTATCGCGACGGCGTGCTCCATGCGGAGGACGTGAGCCTGGAGACGCTGGCCGGGGAAATCGGCACGCCCTTCTACTGCTATTCCAGCGCCACGCTGGAGCGGCATTACCGGGTGATGCACGATGCCTTTGCCGGCACCGATCACATGATCTGCTATGCCATGAAGGCCAATTCCAACCAGGCCGTGATCCGCACCATGGCGGAACTCGGCGCCGGCATGGACGTGGTCTCGGAAGGCGAGCTCCGCCGGGCACTGGCGGCGGGCGTTCCGGCGCGCAAGATCGTGTTTTCAGGCGTCGGCAAGACGGCGCGGGAGATGTCACTGGCGCTGAAGGAGGGCATTGCCTGCTTCAACGTCGAGTCGGAACCGGAACTTGAGCTGCTGTCCGAAGTGGCACGGCGCGTGGGCCAGCGCGCCACCGTGTCGATCCGCGTCAATCCGGACGTCGACGCCAAGACGCACCACAAGATCTCGACGGGCAAGGCGGAAGACAAGTTCGGCATCTCCTACAAGCGCGCGCGCGCGGTCTATGCCCGCGCGGCGGAGCTTCCCGCGATCGACCCCGCAGGAATCGACATGCACATCGGCAGCCAGATCACCGAGCTCGAGCCCTTCGAGAAGGCGTTCCGGCTGATGGCGGAGCTTACGGCGGACCTGCGCAAGGACGGGCACAACATCCGCCACCTCGACCTCGGCGGCGGCCTGGGCGTGCCCTACCGCGGCACCAACGACGTTCCCCCGCATCCGGACGAATATGCCGCCATGGTGAAGCGCACGCTCGGCCACCTCAACGTGACCTTCGTGCTGGAGCCCGGGCGCATGATCGTCGGCAATGCAGGCGTGATGGTCTCCCGCGTCGTCTACGTGAAGGACGGCACGGAGAAGCACTTCGTGATCCAGGACGCGGCGATGAACGACCTGATCCGGCCCACGCTTTACGACGCCTATCACGAGATCATTCCGGTGACGGAACCTTCCTCGCCCGAAACCATGCTGGCCGATGTCGTTGGCCCAGTCTGCGAGTCGGGCGACTATCTCGCCAAGGGGCGGCGGCTGCCCAGGCTCGAACAGGGAGACCTGATCGCCACGATGACGGCGGGGGCTTATGGCGCCGTCCAGGCCTGTAGCTACAACACACGGCCGCTCATCGCCGAAGTTCTGGTCAAGGATGGCAAGTGGGCGCTGGTCCGCCCGCGCCAGAGCTATGAGGAACTGATCGGCATGGACAGGCTCGCCTCCTGGCAGGAAAGGGCGAAAAGCTGAGCCTTTGATTTCGGGAATGTGATCGGCGGGGCAGCATAATTTGGCCCGCTTCTGTGTTAGCATGATGCAATCATGCCGAGCCCGACAGACCAGACCGACCACGTGAACCGCCCGGAGCAACAGGAAGCCCGGATCGCGCGGAAGATTTCACAGGCCTATCTGGCCATCGGATTCGAACGGCTGTGGTCAGCACTTCACTGGCCGCTGGTGATCCTCGGGATCACTGCGGTGCTGGTGACCGGTGGCCTGCTGCCGCTTCTTTCCACCTGGCCCCGGCTGGCGGTGCTGGCCATTCTGGCGGCAGCCTTCCTGTGGTCGCTCCGGGACCTTGCGCGGATCCGCTGGCCCAGCCGCCACGAAGCCATGCGGCGCGTGGAAGAGAAGAGCGGCCTCGCCCACCGCCCGGTCTCAGCCCATGAGGACAGGCTTGCGGAGGGCCTCTCCGGCCCCGTCCAGCAGGCGATCTGGGAGGAACACCGGCTCAGGCAGTTGAAATGCCTGGGCGGGCTCAAGGCGGGTGCGCCGCAATCCGCCTGGCGCGACATCGACCCGCGGGCCTTCCGGCTGCCCGTGGCGCTGGCCCTGGTGGCCGCCGTGCTGCTGGGACCCGGCGACACGCGCAGCAACCTGGCCGACAGCCTGAACTTTTCCGCACCCGCACCTGAGGTGCAGATGGTGATGGACGCCTGGCTCAAGCCTCCCACCTATACCGCCAGGCCGCCGATCCTGCTGACCAGCCCCGCCATGACGGAGCGGCTCAGGACCGAGCCTGAGATCATGGTTCCCGACAAATCCGTGCTGTCGCTGCGCCTCACCGGGGCTAAGGCGCCGGTGCTCTCCTTCCATGAGCTGTCCGAGGCTGCCGACCCGCCCCCCGTTGCCGGCTTCACGCCGCAGGTGAAAACGGGAGAGGGGCTGTTCCAGGCAGAAATCCCCATGGCGCGGCCCGCCATCGTCAGGGTGACGGATGGCGGCAAGGAACTGGCACGCTGGCGGATTTCCCTCATCCCCGATGCGCCGCCTGCGATCGAGATCACGGAAGACCCGGCGGGCGATTCCTCTGGCATGCTGACGGCCAGATGGAAGACGACCGACGACTATGGTGTCGCGGGCATCACCGCCGACATCTACCTCGCGGACGAACAGGACGAGGGTGAGGGCTTCAGCAATGCCGGGATCTTCGAATTCGAGCCGCCCAAGCTGCCCATCAGCCTGCGCAACGCTTCCCCGCGCGAAGAGTCGGGCGAGAGCAAGGCCGATGTGGCCGAGCACCCGTGGGCCGGCTTCATGGTGGAGATGACGCTCACCGCGCGCGATGCGGCCGGCAACAGGACGGAGAGCGGGGCACGCGTGTTCCGCCTGCCTGAGCGCCTGTTCACCAAGCCCCTTGCGCGGGCACTGATCGAGCAGCGCCGCCACCTCATCACCGCCCCGGACGAGGCAGGCGGGGTGGTGGAGATGCTGGATGCCATTCTCACCTACCCCGATGGCCTGATCGAGCGCAGCGGCACCCACATCGCGATTGCCGCCGCATTGTCACGCCTCAGGGCGGCGGAAGACCAGCCCGGCATTGACGGCGTGATCCGCATGCTGTGGCAAATCGCCGTCGACGTCGAGGACGGCGTGTCCGGCGATGCCAAGGCAGAACTCGAGGCTGCCCGCAAGGCACTCGAGCGCGCACTGCGCGACGGCGCCAGCCCCGAGCGCATCGCCGAACTGACCCAGAAGCTGCGCGAGGCACTGGACCGCTACATGCAGTCCATGATGGAGGAAGCGCAGAAGCGGATGGCCCAGGGCCAGATGGACCAGAACCAGCAGCAGATGCAGCAGGGCCGCATGGTGAGCCCGCAGGACCTGCAGAAGATGCTGGACATGATCGAGAAGCTCGCCCAGAGCGGCGCCAATGAGGCCGCCGAACAGATGCTCTCCGAGCTTGAGAACATCCTGCGCAACCTGCAGCCCGGCATGCCGCAGCAAGGCCAGATGCAGGACGGGCCCTTGAGCGAGATGCTGGACAAGCTATCAGAGCTGATGCGCCAGCAGCAGAAGCTGATGGACGACACGCAGCGCATACCGCAGGACGGCATGGGCGAGGAGCAGCAGCAGGGCGAAGGCCAGCAGGGAGAGCAAGGCCAGCAAGGCATGGGCAGCCTTGGCGACCGGCAGCAGGGCCTGAGCCAGATGCTGCAGGAACTGATGGAACAGCTGGGCCAGAACGGCATGCAGGCGCCGCGCTCCTTCGGGGAGGCAGGCCGCAGCATGCAGGGTGCGGAAGGTTCCCTCCGCGAGGGCGACCGCGACCAGGCACTGGGCAACCAGGGTGATGCGCTGTCGAAGCTGCGCGAAGGCGCACAGGGTCTGGCGCGCCAGATGATGCAGCAGGGCCAGGGCCAGCAGGGCAGCCAGGGCCGCACCGGCGAGGCACGGGGCGACGACCGCGATCCGCTGGGCCGGCCCATGCCGAACCGCGGCGAGGATTTCGGTCCGGAGCGCGACATGCTGCCCTCCGAACTCGCCATCCAGCGGGCACGCGAGATCCTCGAGATGCTGCGCTCGCGGGCGGGCGAACAGGGCCTGCCGCGGATCGAGAAGGACTACATCGACCGGCTTCTGCGCGGGCTTTACTGAACGGGACGTTCGGTCTTTTCCAGCCGCACCGGGCCTGCAACCAGAACCCAGCGGCCATCACGCTGCTCGATCGCCTCAATGCGGAGCCCGCCCGGCAGCACCGTGCCGACCGAGACCGGAAGCAGCGTCTTGCCGCGGGCCACGTCGATCTCCAGGAAGGCGACGCCATCGACCACGGCCAGCAATTCATAGGACCGCACAGGATCCGCGACGGCAGCGCCCGCTGCAGGCGCTGCAACCCGGGCCGGTGGGGAGAGGGCGGGGGTGAGCGTCCTCGTGACGATCGGGTCAGCGGCAAGGGAATTGTCGATGATGACCTTGCGCTTCGGCGGCGGGAAATTGAGGCCCATGTTGGCGGGCGGGTCTTCCATGCCGTTCAGCCTGATCACCTTGTAGGCCGCAAAGGCGATGACGGCGGCAGCGAGCGCCACGGACAGCACATAGGCCAGCGTGTCGGCGATTCTCTCGGGCATGTGGCGGGCGGGTTTCACCGGCAGGACACTGGCCGCGGGAGCTTGTGCCAGGCATGCGGCGGTAACTGTTTGCTAACGATCCTGGCCCAGCGACCGGGCCTTGCGTGCGAGCGACAGAAGGCAACGGCCGGCGATGGCTTCCGCCAGGACGGCATTGCTGCGCGCGGCCAGCACATTGGCGTTGAGCGTCGTGCCGGCGGTGACGAGATCTGCAAGGCTCCAGTGGCGGAGCTGGGCCTGAACGGCGCCAAGACGCTTGAAGAACACCGGCGGGCGGGCCTGCTTGAGGACCTGATCGGCGCGGGCGCCGCGGTCGATGGCGATGCGGAAGTCCTGGAGCCTTAGCGCCTGCTGGTGCGCGGCACCGAGCAGCCGGCCCGGGTCCTGGCCGGCGCGCACGAGATCATGGAACAGCCGGTCTGCCTCCTCCACGTGGCCGCCAAACACGCTGTCAACGAGTTCATCCGCCGTCGCGCCGGTGTCGTTGCCGCACACGGCCTCCACGTCATCGAGGCTGACGCGTTCATTGCCGAGACAATAGAGCGCGAGCTTTTCCACCTCGCTCCGCACCAGCCCGCGTGACGTTCCGGCGAGCGCCATGAAACGGGCGAGGGCATCAGGCCCGATGCGCAGATTGTCCTTCGCCAGAAGCTGCTCAACCAGCTGCGCGATTTCGCCGGGCTCCGCCTCATAGAGGGGGACCACCAGCGCATGCGGGCTCTTCTCGAACATGGCACGGAGCTGGGAGGACTTGGCGAGCGTGGCCGCCTCCGCCACCACGAGATTGCCGCTAGCCTTTCCTTCCAGCACGGGCAGAACGGCCTTGAGGAAGGCCTCCCCCGCCCCCTTGACCCAGATCGCCTTCTGGCCGCCGAACATCGAGATCGACTGCACCTCATCGGCCAGCCGCGCCGGGTCGGAGGCAAGGTCCTGCTCGAGAAGTGCGGTCACGCTGAAGGGATCATCGAGCGAGCCCGCGATCTTCCTCACCGCGCGGCTTGCGAGTTCACGCACGGCGTCGGGTTCGCCGCCATAGATCAGCAATGCGCCGATGGCGGGATCGGGCTTGCGGAGGAAGGAGTCGAGACCGGCCGGCCTGATGGCCGTCATGGTGATGCCACGGCTATGGTTGCTGCTTGGCAAAATAGGCGGCGAGCCTGGTGCGGATGTCCGAGCTCACCTCATGCACGGCGCGCTCGGTGGCGTTGGTCTCCGCCTGGAGGTCAGCGAAGGGCTGGCGGATGATGTCGAAGCTCGCATTGGAAAACGTCTTGCCCGTGTGGACGACGGTGCCGCTCGACCGCTCGACCAGCTCATAGCTGACGGCGAGGGTGATCGCATCCCGGGTGACGTTCGGCTGCGGCTTGTCGATGACGCCACTCCGCTTCACGACGGGCTTGAGGAGGAGAGTGTATTTTTGCTCCCCCTCGCCAGCCCTCATGGACGAGAGCAGGTCATTGCGGATGAGCTGGCCAACCCGGTCTTCCGCCTCAGGAATGCTGACCGAAGACAGCGTCGCGGCAACACCCGCCGTTTCCGACGAGGAGCCATAGAGCGGGCGATAGCCGCAGCCGGCAAGAAGCAATGCCGCGGCGACAACGAGAATGGCGGGAGCCCTGCGCATCAGCCGACAATATTGGCGATCCGGCCGGGCACCACAATCACTTTCTTCACAGCCCGCCCCTCTAGCGCCCTCGCCACGGATTCAAGTGACAGAACCAGGGCTTCGATCTGCCCGGCATCAAGGTCCCGGGCCACGGTGATCTCGTCGCGGCGCTTGCCGTTGACCTGCACCGCGATTGTCACCTGGTCGTCCGCGACGAGTGCCGGATCAGCCTTGGGCCAGGGCGTATCGACGACGTAGCCCGGACGCTTCATCGCCTGCCAGCACTCCTCGGCGAGATGCGGCATCATCGGGGCCGAGATCACGACGAGGAATTCGGCTGCCTCCCTGACCGCGGCCAGATCAGCCTTTCCGGCAGCAAGACCAGCGCCCAGCGCATTCGCCAGCTCATAGATGCGGGCGATGGCGCGGTTGAAGCGCAGCGAGGAGAGATCATCGGTGACGGCATGAAGCGCCTTGTGCGCGGCCCGGCGGAGTTCGAGCGAGGCCGCCGGATCGCCGCCACCGGCATAGCTGCCGGCATCGCCAACGAGCCGCCAGATGCGCTGGGTGAAGCGCCAGGCGCCTTCGGCCCCGGCTTCCGTCCACTCGATGTCACGCTCGGGCGGGGTGTCGGAGAGCATGAACCAGCGCGCCGTATCCGCCCCATAGCGGGCGATGATGTCGTCGGGGTCAACCACGTTCTTCTTCGACTTCGACATCTTCTCGACGCCGCCCACGTCCAGCGGCTCGCCCGTCTGGACATGGACCCACTTGCCGTCCTGGTTCACGGCATCGGCGGGCAACACCCAGTCGCCGTTCAGGGTACGGAAGGTTTCATGGATCACCATGCCCTGCGTGAACAGGCTCTCGAACGGTTCCTTGATATCGAGATGGCCCGTTGCGGTCATGGCGCGGGCATAGAAGCGCGAATAGAGCAGATGCAGGATCGCATGCTCGACGCCGCCGATGTACTGGTCGACGCCCATCCAGTATTTCGCCGCCGCCTTGTCCACCGGCTCATCCGCATGGGGCGAGCAGAAGCGGGCATAGTACCAGGAGGAATCGATGAAGGTATCGAAGGTATCCGTCTCGCGGCGCGCGGGCTTGCCACAGGCCGGACAGTCAACGTGCTTCCAGGCGGGGTGATGCTCGAGCGGATTGCCCGGCTTGTCGAAGGTGACGTCCTCAGGCAGCGTGACGGGAAGCTGTGCCTTCGGCACCGGGACGATGCCGCAGGCGGCGCAGTGGATCACCGGAATGGGACAGCCCCAGTAGCGCTGGCGCGAGACGCCCCAGTCACGCAGGCGGAAGTTCACCTTGCGCTCGCCGATGCCCATCTTCTCCATGCGCGCGGCGATTTCCTGCTTCGCGTCCGGCACGCTCATGCCATCGAGAAAATCCGAGTTGATGAGGACGGTGTTGTCGCCCTCCTTCTCGACGAAGGCTTCGGTGCCGACCTCGAAGGTGGTGGGATCGGTGCCCTTCGGCGCCACCACGGGGAGAACGGGCAGCCCGTATTTCCGCGCGAAGTCAAGGTCGCGCTGGTCATGCGCGGGGCAGCCGAAGATGGCGCCTTCGCCATAGCCCATGAGCACGAAATTGGCGGCGTAGACGGGAAGCCTGACGCCCGGACGGAAAGGGTGGCGCGCATAGAGGCCCAGCGCATGGCCCTTCTTCTCCGCACGCTCGATGGTTTCCTCCGAGGTGCCGAGGGCGGCAACTTCACGGCGGAATGCGGCGAGGCCCTGATCGCTTTCCGACAGGCGCTTCGCAAGGTCGTGATCAGCCGAGATGGCGCAGAAGCTGGCGCCAAAGATCGTGTCATGGCGCGTTGTATAGACGGTCAGGCGCTCATCCTGCAGCTTGCCGGCCTCGTCCTCCAGCGCGAAGGAGAAGCGCATGCCTTCCGACCGGCCGATCCAGTTCTTCTGCATCAGCCGGACCTTCTCCGGCCATTTGCCGAGACCGTCGAGGGCGGAGAGAAGCTCGTCCGAATAGGCGGTGATCTTCAGGAACCACTGCGCAAGCTCGCGCTTTTCCACCAGCGCGCCGGAGCGCCAGCCGCGGCCGTCGATCACCTGCTCGTTGGCGAGCACGGTGTGGTCGACCGGGTCCCAGTTCACCATGGAGACCTTGCGCTCAACGAGGCCTGCCTTCATGAAATCGATGAACATCGCCTGTTCATGGCGGTAATAGGAGGGAT
>CAIYXE010000249.1 GCA_903930095.1 uncultured Hyphomicrobiales bacterium | reverse complement strand
CTATGGCTATGACCAGCGCATCGAGGTGCACGGCTCAAAAGGCATGCTGCGTGCCGGCAACGTGCACAACACCACGGTTGAGGTGGCGACCGCCGGCGGCTTCCAGGCCGACCCGATCCTGCACTTCTTCACTGAGCGCTACGGCCAGGCCTATTCCAATGAGGTCCTTACGTTCATTGATGCGGTGACGAGCGGAAAACCCGTCTCCCCGTCGGGCCATGACGGCCTGCAGGCCCAGAAACTGGCCGATGCCGCAACCGAATCCTGGAAAACCGGCAAGCCCGTGACGGTGGCCTGAGCCATGCTCACCGATTCCCTCTCGCATCTCTCCATGGATGGCAAAACCGCCGTCGTGACGGGCTCGACGCAAGGGCTTGGCGAAACCATCGCGCATCTCTTCGCTGACCGCGGCTGCGCCAGCATCGTCATCACCGGCCGCAACGCGGAGCGTGGCGCGAAGGTGAAGGCAGCCCTCGAGGCGAAGAAGGTGAAGACCGTCTTCGTCCAGGCCGACCTTTCGAAGATGGCGGACGTCCGCAAGGTCATCGCCGCTTGCGATTCATCCTTCGGCCGGATCGACGCGCTGGTGAACGCCGCCGCCCTCACCGACCGCGGCTCGATCTGGGACACGACGGAAGAGCGCTACGACGAGATCTTCGATGTCAACGTGAAGGCCGCCTTCTTCCTCATGCAGGACGCGCTGCACCTGATGAAGAAAAGCAGGACGAGCGGCACCATCGTCAACATCCTGTCGATGTCGGGCCATGGCGGGCAGGATTTCATCAGCGCCTATTGCGGCTCCAAGGGCGCGCTGGCCACCTTGACGCGCAACGTGGCCTTCAGCGTGATGAAATACCAAATCCGCGTCAACGGCCTCAACATCGGCTGGATGGACACCCCCGGCGAAGACCGCATCATGAAGACCTATCACGATGCCGAACCCGGCTGGCTCACGAAGGCCGAGGCCGGCCGCCCCTTCGGCCGCCTGCTGAAGCCCGCCGAAGTGGCCCGCGCCGTAGCCTATCTCTCCAGCGAGGAGTCAGGGTTGATGACCGGCTCCATCATCGACTTCGACCAGCAGGTCCTGGGCGCTGCAAACGCCACCCCTGAGCCGCCGCCCGCAAACTGGTGACGGCCCCCCCCCAGGGGGGATCAAGCCGTTGACGCCCCACCCGTGCGTTGACATTCTGCAACCACAGGATATTCTTTTTTCCAGGCTTGGCGAGGCCTGCCGCTTGCGCGCGGAAGCGATGGTGAACGCGCCACATGATCCCTGTGCTGACATCCAACACATGGGCAGCTGGTAACGCAGGCAACCGTATCCGCCCTCCATGTGAAGGACTGACACCATGCATGACCTGCGTGATCTGCAGACGCTTGATCCCAAGACAGCGGCGAAGCGCCTGCGCGCCGCATTGAAGGACCGGAACATCGACCTCAGCCATGGCATATGCCTCGACCTCGTGGCGCGGCAGGCGGGGTTGAAGGATTGGAATGTAATGTCGGCGCGGCTGGCGGAGAGGCCGCTGTCCACGGAGCGCATCATCGTGCCGGAAGGCTGGTATCTGGTGGGCAAGAACACCCCGAGCTTTGAGGGCGGCCTTCACGGATCCGACCGGCACCAGGGACAGCCCGTGTTCTGGCTGCGCAACGCAACAGGTGAAGACGGCTTTGCGACCCTGATTCAGTCCGTCGTTGCGGAGAGCTACATAGGCAAGCGCGTCCGCTTCTCTGGCCACTTGCGGGCGGAGAATGTCGGGATCAGTGCCACCATCTTTCTGCGTGCAGACGATTCAAGAGGGCGCTTCGTCGCCTTCAACAATCTCGAAACGCTCAAGACCAACGGAGCACTGAAGGGAAGCATGGCATGGTGCCGGAGGGATGTTGTTCTCGACATTCCCGCCGAAGCGCTGTCCCTGAACTTCGGCTTCTATCTGGCGGGAACGGGAGAGGCGCACTTCTCGAACTTCGATTTGCAGATCGTGGGCCGTGATGTGCCCTTGACGAAACCCCAGGAACACGAGGCACCCGTGAACCTCGACTTTGCCACGCAGCAGTCCTGACGCGTGCCTTCCTTTCATTTCCTCTCCCCCGCCGGGGGAGAGGAGGAAGGTGGCGGGCTCAGGTCTTCAGCGTCTGGCGGTATTTCTCGGCGTCCCAGTTGACGAGGCGGTCCACGTCGGCGTCCGTCAGGGCGACGAGCGGGTCTTCTTCCTCCACGCGGCGCATGACGTCGGCGAGGCAGCGGCCCATGGGTTCGATGGCTGGTTTGGCGTCCTGGTGGATGAGGACGCCCTGGCCGGGGATGGCGACGAGCGGCGGGGTGCCCTCGAAGCTGGTGGCGACGCCGACGCCTAAGAACACCACGTGGTCAGGGTAGAAGACGGACTTGCCGCCGCGCTTCAGTGCCAGGGGATCCGTGGCGAGGGCGTGGGTTTCCTCCATCACGGCGGGTTTATAGGCCGTGCCTGTGCACAGCCTGGCGAGGGCGGCGCGGTCAACCGGGCTGGCGGGGCGGACGGGGCGGGTGAGGGCGGTGACCACCTGCGCGAGGAGGGCATCGGCTGCCTCCACCGTCTCCGCGGCAACAGCGAGGCCGTGGTTGCCGAGGACGAGAACATTGACGCCGGGGCGCATGCGGGCGGCGATCGCTCCCGCGAGCGGCAGGCCGGGGCGGGCATAGGGGATGAAGGCCCAGGCGAAGCCCTGGAGCTTTTCTGAAAGGCGCTGCTCGGCATCCGCGCGGATGGCCCAGGCGATGGTGTTGACGCAGTGGACGTGAACCACCACGCGCTGCGGCATCAGCGCGTGGACCGTGGTCTCGATCGAGGGGCGCAAGCCCGTGCTGTTGAGGCCGGTGCGGACGAAGGTGACGCAGGATTCACATGCCGGATCATTGGCAGCGAGTGCTGACATGATGGCGGCGTGATCGAGGGGCACGAAGATGTCCTTCGCTTGCGCGTCCTTCAGCCAGGTGCCGGACGCCTTGATCCACATGACGCCCTCATCCTTCAGCGAGGTGTTGCCGCCCGCTGCCTGCACCAGCAGGGGATCCGCCCCCACGCGTGCCGAGAGCATGCGGAGCTGATCGCGTTCTACCATCGGAAGGACTCCATCACGTAATCGGGTTGGGGCGAGAGGCTCGCCGGGTCATGACCGGCCGAGACGCCCTGCATGACGAGGAGGGTGGCGAAGCCGGCGTTGCGGCCGCCGGCCACGTCATGCTCCGCACTGTCGCCGATGCAGAGGATGCGTTTGGGACTGCCGATGAGGCGCGCGGCCTCAGCGTAGATCGTGGG
>CAIYXE010000248.1 GCA_903930095.1 uncultured Hyphomicrobiales bacterium | reverse complement strand
GACGCCAAGCGCATCGTCATCCGCGCCACGGAAGAGACCGATCCGTCGAAGTCGGGTGTTGACATCTACACGCTCGCCAAGTTCCAGCGTTCGAACCAGAACACCTGCATCAACCAGCGTCCGCTGGTGCGCGTGGGTGACAAGGTGAAGGCCGGCGACATCATCGCCGACGGCCCGTCGACGGACCTGGGCGATCTTGCCCTTGGCCAGAACGTGCTCGTCGCCTTCATGCCGTGGAATGGCTACAACTTCGAGGACTCGATCCTGCTCTCAGAGCGGATCGTGAAGGACGACGTGTTCACCTCCATCCACATCGAGGAATTCGACGTGATGGCGCGTGACACGAAGCTCGGTCCTGAGGAAATCACCCGCGACATTCCGAACGTCGGCGAGGAAGCCCTCAAGAACCTCGACGAAGCCGGCATCGTCTATATCGGCGCTGAAGTGAAGCCGGGCGACATCCTGTGCGGCAAGATCACGCCCAAGGGCGAAAGCCCGATGACGCCGGAAGAAAAGCTGCTTCGCGCCATCTTCGGCGAGAAGGCCTCCGACGTGCGTGACACCTCGCTCCGCCTGCCGCCGGGTGTTTCCGGCACGGTCGTCGAAGTGCGCGTGTTCAACCGCCACGGCGTCGACAAGGATGAGCGCGCCCAGGCGATCGAGCGGGAAGAGATCGACCGCCTCGCCAAGGACCGCGATGACGAATTGGCGATCCTGGACCGCAACTCCTATGGCCGCTTGAACCTCTTCCTCACGGGCAAGGTCGCCACCGGTGGGCCGAAGGGCCACAAGATCGAAGGCGCCCTGACGGCGAAGATCCTCGACGATTTGCCGCAGTCGCAGTGGTGGAACATTGCGCTTGGCGACGAGAAGGCGATGGGCGAACTCGAAGCCATGAAGCAGCAGTACGACGAGTCGAAGAAGCGCCTCGACACGCGCTTCCATGACAAGGTGGACAAGCTGCAACGCGGTGATGAGCTGCCGCCGGGCGTCATGAAGATGGTCAAGGTCTTCGTCGCCGTGAAGCGCAAGATCCAGCCGGGCGACAAGATGGCCGGCCGTCACGGCAACAAGGGTGTGGTCTCCCGCATCGTTCCGATCGAGGACATGCCGTTCCTCGATGACGGCACGCATGTGGACGTGGTGTTGAACCCGCTGGGCGTGCCCTCGCGCATGAACGTGGGGCAGATCCTCGAGACGCATCTGGGCTGGGCCTGCGCCGGCATGGGCCGCAAGATCGGTGCGCTGCTCGACTCCTACAAGGATACGAGCAACGTCAAGCCGCTGCGCGACGAGATGAATCGCATCTACGGCAAGCATGACGAGCTGCAGAGCCTGGATGACTCCTCGCTTCTGGAAGCAGCGGAAAACCTCCGCCGCGGCGTTCCCATCGCAACCCCCGTTTTCGACGGTGCGCGCGAAGAGGATATCGCCGCGATGCTGAAGGACGCAGGTCTTTCGACCTCTGGCCAGGTGACGCTGTTCGACGGCCGCTCCGGCGAGCCCTTCGACCGTCAGGTGACGGTGGGCTACATCTACATGCTCAAGCTGCATCACCTCGTGGACGACAAGATCCACGCCCGTTCCATCGGTCCTTACTCGCTCGTCACCCAGCAGCCGCTGGGCGGCAAGGCGCAGTTCGGCGGCCAGCGCTTCGGCGAAATGGAAGTCTGGGCGCTCGAGGCCTATGGCGCGGCTTACACGCTGCAGGAAATGCTCACCATCAAGTCGGACGACGTTGCCGGCCGCACCAAGGTCTATGAGGCCATCGTGCGCGGCGACGACACCTTCGAGGCGGGCATCCCCGAAAGCTTCAACGTGCTGGTCAAGGAAATGCGCTCCTTGAGCCTCAACGTCGAACTTCAGAACTCGCAGCAGAACGTCTCCGGATAAACGATCGACGGCGGGAGGGAAGCCTCCCGTCTCCACCCTCATCCGATGTTGAACACCCTCGCGGGGGGACGCCCGCACAAAATGGAGAAGTGACCGATGAACCAAGAGGTCATGAACGTCTTCAACCCGGCAACGCCGGCCCCGACCTTCGACCAGATCCGCATCTCGATCGCGAGCCCGGAGAAGATCCTGTCGTGGTCCTTCGGCGAGATCAAGAAGCCGGAGACGATCAACTACCGCACCTTCAAGCCGGAGCGCGACGGGCTGTTCTGCGCCCGCATCTTCGGACCCGTGAAGGACTATGAGTGCCTGTGCGGCAAGTACAAGCGGATGAAGTACAAGGGCATCATCTGCGAAAAGTGCGGCGTTGAAGTCACCCTCTCGAAGGTCCGGCGTGAGCGCATGGGCCACATCGAGCTCGCCGCGCCCGTCGCCCACATCTGGTTCCTCAAGTCGCTGCCGAGCCGCATCTCCATGCTGCTCGACATGACGCTGAAGGACGTGGAGCGCATCCTCTACTTCGAGAACTACATCGTCCTCGAACCGGGCCTCACGCCCATGAAGCTGCATCAGCTTCTCTCCGAGAGCGAATACATCAAGGCGCAGGAAGACTACGGCGAGGACGCCTTCACGGCGGGCATCGGTGCCGAGGCCATCCGCGACATCCTGATGGCCCTCAACATGGAGCAGCTGCGCGACCAGCTTCGCGAAGAGCTCAAGAATGCCACGGGCGACCTCAAGCCCAAGAAGATCGCCAAGCGCCTGAAGCTGGTCGAAAGCTTCATCGAATCCGGCAACCGTCCGGAGTGGATGATCCTCACTCAGGTTCCGGTCATCCCGCCGGAGCTGCGCCCGCTGGTTCCGCTGGACGGCGGCCGCTTCGCCACGTCTGACCTGAACGATCTTTACCGCCGCGTCATCAACCGCAACAACCGCCTGAAGCGGCTGATCGAGCTGCGCGCACCCGACATCATCGTGCGCAACGAGAAGCGCATGCTGCAGGAAGCCGTTGACGCGCTGTTCGACAACGGCCGCCGTGGCCGCGTCATCACCGGCGCCAACAAGCGTCCGCTGAAGTCCTTGGCTGACATGCTGAAGGGCAAGCAGGGCCGCTTCCGCCAGAACCTGCTCGGCAAGCGCGTCGACTATTCCGGCCGCTCGGTCATCGTCGT
>CAIYXE010000247.1 GCA_903930095.1 uncultured Hyphomicrobiales bacterium | reverse complement strand
GCCAGCTTCGGGTTGCCGCGGTCGGAGGCAAAGAGGAACTGCACGAGGTCATTGGACCCGATCGAGGCGAAATCGACGAGCGGCAGCAAATGATCGAGCTGCCAGAGCAGCGAGGGGATCTCGATCATGGCGCCGAGCTTCAGGGGTTCGGGCAGCCGGTGGCCACGCTTCAGCAGGTGCTGCTTCTCGGACTCCACGACCTCCACTGCGCGCCTGTATTCCTCGACGTCGGCAATCATCGGGAACATGATCTTGAGCGGCACGCCTTCGGCTGCCAGCATCAGGGCGCGCACTTGCAGCCGCAGGAGAGCGGGGCGATCAAGCGCCATGCGGATCGAGCGCCAGCCGAGTGCGGGGTTCTCCTCCCGCGGCTGGCGCAAATAGGGCAGCACCTTGTCCGCGCCGATGTCGAGGGTGCGGAAGGTCACGGGCTTGCCCTGCGCCTGCTCGATGATGGTTTGATAGTGCCGCACCTGGCTCGTCAGCCGCGGGAAGCGGCTCGCCAGCATGAAGTGCAGCTCCGTCCGGTAGAGCCCCACGCCGTCTGCGCCCGAGTCGTGGAGGTGCGGCAAGTCGACGACGAGACCGGCGTTGATGTTGAGTTCGATCTGCTCGCCCGACCGGCAGATCGCGGGCTTCTCGCGAAGGGCTGCGTATTGCGCCTGCTTTCTGGCGTAGAAGCGCACTTTCTCCGCATAGGCGCGCTGAAGGTCCGTGGACGGACGAACGAAGATATCGCCCGTGCCGCCGTCGACGATGACGGGGCTGCCGGTGTCGACGAGGTCGATCAGCCCTTCCGCCTGGCCGATGGCGGGAATGCCGAGGGCGCGCGCCACGATCGTCACGTGGCTGGTGCGGCCGCCTTCCTCGAGCACCACCCCGCGCAGCTTGGACCGGTCATAGTCGAGCAGCTCAGCCGGGCCCATGTTGCGGGCGACGACGATGGCGTTCTGCGGCAGGTCCGTGCGGGACGCGGTGGCGATGGCGCCGGTCAGGATGCGCAGCAGGCGGTTCGACAGGTCGTCGAGGTCATGCATGCGCTCGCGGAGGTAGGGGTCGGGCGTCCGCGCCATGCGTGCGCGGTTGTCGTTCTGCACGCGCTCCACCGCGGCTTCCGCGGTGAGGCCGGTGTCGATCGCCTCGCGCAGGCGGTTCACCCAGCCCTTGTCATGGGCGAACATGCGGATCGTCTCGAGCACGTCTGAATACTCAGTGGCGCCGCGCTGGGCGTCCGACCCGTCGAGCAACTCATCGACATGGGCGCGCAACTGCGCCACGGCGTCCTCCAGCCGCTGCTTCTCCTGCGGCACGTTCTCGGCGATGAGGTTCTGGATGACGACGCGCGGCTCGTGCAGCACGACATGGCCCAGCGCCACGCCCTCGGCAAGGGAATCGCCCTTGAGGTGATGGCTCCTGACATGGGCGACGTCGGCTGCGACCTCGGTTGCCACCTCGCGCAGTTCGCCCGCGGCGATGACCTCGGCCAGCACCATTGCCGTGGTCTGGAGCGCTTCTTCCTCTTCCTCGGTATAGTGGCGGCGGGTGCGGTTCTGCACGACCAGCACGCCGATGACCGTGCCGCCGCGCATGATCGGCACGCCGAGGAAGGCGTTGTAGATCTCTTCGCCGGTCTCTGGCAGGTATTTGAAAGACGGGTGTTGCTGCGCGTCGGACAGGTTGAGGCCGATCGCCTGCTTGGCGATGGTGCCGACCAGGCCCTCGCCGGACTTGAGCTTCGACTTGTGAACCGCCTCGCGCTTGAGGCCTTCCGTGGCATAGAGCTCGAGAATGTCGCCCGGCCGCATGACGTAGATCGAGCAGACCTCCGCCACCATGTTGGCGGCGATGATCTGGACGATCTTGTCCAGGCGCGTCTGCGCCGCGACCGGCTCCGCCATGACCTCGCGGAGCCGCCTGAGCAGGACACGCGGGCCAAGGGCGGAGGTCGCCATCAGCCGGTGTCCCCGCGTACGGGGACGTGGGCCGCTTTGTAGCGGCCGAACGTCGTCACGGGCTGGCTGATCAAGCGCATGGACCTCAGGCGACCTTGGCGTCGAGCCCGTAGGCCGTGTGGAGGGCGCGCACCGCGAGTTCGGTGTAGGCCTCGTCGATCAGCACCGAGGTCTTGATCTCCGAGGTGGTGATGGCCTGGATGTTGATGCCCTTGTCGGCCAGCGCGCGGAACATCTTGGCGGCAACGCCCGCGTGGCTTCTCATGCCGATGCCGACGATCGACACCTTGGCGACGTCAGCCGAGTGCGCGAGCGTATCGAAGCCGACCTTCGACTTGACGCCGTTCAGCACATCGAGGGCCTTGCGCAGGTCCTTTCGCGCCACCGTGAAGGTGATGTCGGTGAAGGCGCCATCGGAAGAAATGTTCTGGACGATCATGTCCACCGAGATGTCGGCCTCGGCCAGGGGCCCGAAGATCGCCGCTGAGACGCCGGGCTGGTCCTTGACCCGCCGGATCGACACCTTCGCCTCGTCGCGCGAATAGGCGACGCCGCTCACCACATGCTGTTCCAAGATACGTTCCTCATCGCATACGAGTGTTCCGGGACCTGTCCCGTCGGGCTTGTTCTGGTTCGGAGAGTCCGGCGCCTCGAAGCTCGAGCGCACCTGCAAGGGTACCTTGTAGACCATGGCAAGTTCAACCGAGCGTGTCTGCAGCACCTTGGCGCCGAGCGAGGCCTGTTCCAGCATCTCCTCATAGGAGATCCGGTCAAGCTTCTGGGCGCCCGTCACAATGCGGGGGTCGGCGGTATAAACGCCATCGACGTCCGTATAGATGTCACAGGCGGCATCAAGCGCTGCTGCAACCGCAACAGCGGAGGTATCCGAGCCGCCGCGACCTAAGGTGGTGATGCGCTTGTCCGGGCCGATACCCTGAAAGCCGGCAATGACCGCGACCTGGCCCTGCTCCATGCGCTTGCGCAATTCATCGCCGTCAATGCCGGCAATTCGCGCGGCGCCGTGCACGCCGTCGGTCTTGAGCGGGATCTGCCAGCCGGCCCAGGAGCGGGCCGGAATCCCCAGGTCCTGCAGCACAATGGCAAGGAGGCCGGCCGTCACCTGCTCGCCGGAGGCCACCACCGCATCATATTCGCGCGCATCGTGGACGGAGGCTGCCTCGCGGCACCAGCCGACCAGACGGTCGGTTGTGCCTGCCATGGCCGACACCACAACCGCCACATGGTGGCCGGCCTTCACCTCGCGCTCGACGTGGCGGGCGACGTTGCGGATGCGGTCGATGTCCGCAACCGAGGTCCCGCCGAATTTCATTACCAAACGGCCCATCGGCCAAACCTTTCATGTCCCCCGCCGCCCGAACCCCCTGGAAAGGGTCCGGCTGGTGGCCAAGTCTGATGGACGGTTGAACCCCCGGGTGCGGCGCGGCGTACTCATAGATGACCGGTTGCGCTTATGCAATAATGGCCACATCAGAAATTTGGACGGGAATAATGACCACCTTCGCACCCTCGCTCGATCCTTCGGAAGTTGCAAAATTCTCGGCCATGGCCGCCGAATGGTGGAACCCCAAAGGCAAGTTCGGGGTGCTGCACGTCTTCAATCCCGTGCGGCTCCAGTTCATCAAGGAACAGGTGAGCGCGCGGATGGCGCGGGACCCCCTGGAGCGCCGCCCCTTCGAGGGCCTGCGCTTTCTCGACATCGGCTGCGGCGGCGGCCTGCTGACGGAGCCCATGGCGCGGCTGGGGGCCACCATCATGGGGGTGGACCCATCGGAGAAGAACATCAAGACCGCAAGCGTCCACCGGGACGAGATGGGCCTCGACATCGACTACCGCGTCGGCACGGCGGAGGACCTCGCCGCCGCGGGCGAGCAGTTCGACGTGATCCTGAACATGGAGGTGATCGAACACGTGGCGGACCCCAAAGCCTTCACCGCCACCTGCTCCGCCATGCTGAAGCCCGGCGGCCTGATGTTCGTGGCCACCCTGAACCGCACGCTCAAGTCCTTCGGGCTTGCCATCGTGGGGGCCGAATACGTGCTGGGCTGGCTCCCCAAGGGCACCCACCAGTGGGAGAAGTTCATCACACCTGCCGAACTGAAGGGCTGGCTCGCCGAGAACGGCCTCACCACAAAGGAGGAGTTGGGCGTCACCTACAACCCCTTCAACCGCCAATGGAAGGTGAGCCGCGACATGAACGTGAACTACATGCTGCTGGCGCGCAGGGACTGATGTTCCTCGGGATCGATATCGGCACCTCCAGCGTCAAGGCGGTGCTGGTGGACGAGGCCCAGCAGATCCTCGCCAGCGCCAGCGCGCCGCTGGCGATTTCGCGGCCACATGACTTGTGGTCGGAGCAGAACCCGGAGGACTGGTGGATCGCGGTCGAACAGGCGGTCGGAGAATTGCGCGGCAGGGCGGGGCCTTCGTGGTCCGGCATCCGG
>CAIYXE010000246.1 GCA_903930095.1 uncultured Hyphomicrobiales bacterium | reverse complement strand
CGCCGGCACACGCCAGACGGACCTTCCTGTACAATTCCACGGTGTAGATCTCCCAGCCCTCCCTGCTCACACAGAAAGGGCATAGATAGTGGGCGACTTTTACTCCGCCCGCAGCGGGCCAATCCCGCCGCTACCGTGGTCTAGTTTTCCACCGCCGTTCCCAACGATCTGGTGAAGGCCTTTCTTGACCGCCCCATCAAGGGCGACTGGCCTTCTCTCTGGATTGATGCACCGATCTGAAGGCCCGCGGCCGTGGCCGCGTGGTCTCCGTCGCCGTCATCATCGCAACCGGCAACAACAGCGACGGCCGGCGCGAGGTTTCAGGGCTCGAGATCGTCACCTCGGAGGCAGAGCCCATCTGGACGGCCTTCGTGGGCAAACTGACGCGGCGCGGGCTCCAGGGCGTAAAGCTCGCCGTCTCCGATGCCCATGAGGGGATGAAGGCTGCGGGCTCCACGGTACTGTGCGCCAGTTGGCAGCGCTGCCGCGCGCACTTCACGCGGGACGTCCTTGCCCATGCCGGAAAGTCGGGCCGCAGCGTTGCCGATCAGATCCGGCCCAAGGTACCCAAACTCGCCCCCATCATGGATGGCGCCGAACCCGACGTACTGATTTACATGACATTCCCGAAGGAACACCACGCCAAGCTTCACAGTACCAACCCATCGAGCGTCTCAACCGCGAGATCAAGCGGCGGACAGACGCCGTCGGCATCTTCCCGAACGACAATGCTATCATCCGCCTCGTCGGCGCCATCCTCCTCGAGCCAAATGATGATTGGGACGTCCAGCGCGCCCGCTGAATGTCACTGGAAACCATCAACCAGATGAGCGATGATCTCCCTGTCAGTCTGCCTGCCGTCGCCAGCTGATCATCCCGGCCCATGCCGGAAAAGCTCGGCGACCACAGCCGTCAGCTACACCACGGAAAGGGACATGATCCACTCACACCATCAGTTGCGGCAGTCACTTGGAATGTTTGCCCAGATGGTCTGCAAGTCGTTCCGATCTGTAACCGCATTATAGTCGAAATCAAAAGTGCTAGATCCGGTCCACGTCCTTACCGTCCGCCAGTAGTCTTGGACGTCCTTGAGGTTGACAACGCGGTCTCCATTGCCATCGCCCTGACAAGATGGCTGCGTCGCACGCAGTTCGGCGAGGTAGTTTTGGAGCGCCTGCATCGATTCAGCAGCACCATCGACAGGATCTAGCTCCTTATTTTCAACTGCGTTTGAACTTATGTATAGCGCGTCGCCGTCCCGATCGAGTTTCAAGTCGTCTGGGTCCTTGCTCTCGTTGACCTCGTAGAGTTCATCGAGGTAATATGACGTCGCAACTCCCACCGCGTCCGGGTCGTAATCCTTCCATTCGCTATGGATGAATTTGAAGCGTGCGTCACGCGCCGTGTAGTAGATCTGCGGTGCTTGCCCGACTTTCACGTCATTATAGGTGCCGGGATAGGTGTCGGGGTCATCCAGTGACCCGTAAATTTCCTGGTTGACCTGCCAGCATTCATCAACACCTGTGTTGACTGGAGTGACACTCGGATCTGTGGCGCCCTCGCCCCACCAAACACCACCGTTGTCTTCGCAAACCCCCTTGTTGATTGGAGTTTGGCTGCATGTTCCAACCGCATCGTCGGTCCGCCCGATCACGCATGGCCCATTATGCGCACCATTCTTCTGGATGTTGAGACCACCCTCTGAATAATTGAAGGTACGGATGGCCGACTGTAATGGGTCCCGCAGGTAGGGCATGAGTGGGCTCGAATCAATTGTGCTCGGCCTTGACGCCTTATGTGGGTCGAGCCCCGCTGCCTCGGCAAACAGGCCGTAGACATCCGCTGCGCTAACAAGATGCGGAACATCGCGGTTAGGCTGTTTGACCATGGGCCCCGATACCTGGAGCGGAACCCATATCCCAGTCTGGTATGGTGACGCCTTCGAGCGCATGGCGTCGAATGGCAACTTCACCGTGGTTCCGAGGGATCCATTGTCCCCGACCATCACGATCATTGTGTTGGTACGCTCGGGTTCGTAGATCAGCTGGCCTACGTTGTTCTTGCGGGCGAGGCCGGTCGATATCAGCAGGCGGCCCAGTTCGGTGTCCATCGCCTCTATCATTGCATCCGAAAGGATGCGCTGGACCACTTGATTGGTGCAGTCTGTACCAAACTTTATCGGAGAGCCCATAGGAGAGCCCATCGTCGTGGCAAGCTTCTGTCTGGTCGCTGGAGAAAGCAGGTGACCGGGTGGTGGCTGCAGCGGCGTATGATCGGCGCTGAATGACACAGTTGCCATCCACGGGGCACTCCCCCGTTTATTCTCATTTATCCACTGTATCGCCGCGTTCACCTCGATCGAGGAGCGGTAGTTGCGGCCACGCGGATCAGTGACGGAGAGCTCGCTGACGCTCGTGCCGCGATTGATTACGAGTGGTGACACGTAGTGTGCGTTCTGTCGCTGGAAGTCCAGGTTCCCCGGAGGATTGGCTTGGCATGAAGCATTGGGAACCAGAATTCCACCCAGATTCAGGCACGCAAGGCCGGGCGAATCGCCCAGTGTATCGCCGCTGATTTTTTGGCAGCGTGTCCTATTGTTCGTGTTTCGAATGTAGCAGGCGCCAGTGTTGGCGCCCTCGGTACTCATTTGCCGGGCTACTGACGGGACATATCCGCACTTATAGGTTCCACTCTGTCCAACCCCGCCAGCCGTCGTGTCGATCGAAGCCGGCAGGCCGCCAATCCAGCCGTGGAAGTAGTCCCAGCCCAGCTGCCCCGGACCTCCGTTGACGGCCTGATTGTTCTCAGGGCCGCCAAGGTGATATTTGCCAAAGAAGCCGCTTCTATATCCGGCCTGCTTCATCATGCGGGCTACCGTAACGTCATAAGGCGAGACTTGTGAGTTCGCCAGGTCACTTTGGCCGATTGCCTGATAGACATTTGTCCGGAATGGATAACGTCCGGTCAGCAACGCCATTCGCCCATTGGAGCACTCGGGCATTGACCATGTATTGCGGAACCTTATTCCGCTTTCTGCAATTTCGTTGATCGCCGGTGTCTTGGGTGGTGTTTGGCCACCGTAGCCCATCGCACTCAGCTGGTCGATGCCAACGTCGTCCATGATCACGAACAGGATGTTCGGCTTTGAAGGGGGAGTGGCTTCGGCAAGCCCTATTCCTGCTGCGATGACTACGAATGACGCCATTGCGGCAATTAGCTTTTTGGGAAACACAGAACTCTCCTGTCAGTAATTGCGCAGCACAGTCCGGAAGCCCGTGTGTGAGCTGCCAAGATCGGCATCGCCTGGTTGACGCGCACTTGGGCGGTAGCGGCCGCAATAGGTGTTCGAGCACATCCATGAACCACCCTTTATGACGCGTCGTTGCGGATAGCGTGGATCCTCAACGAATGATGAACCTGGAGCGTGGCTGGGACGGTACAGGTCCTCTGTCCATTCCCAGACATTGCCGATCATGTCATACAACCCGTAGTCGTTCGGCTTGAAGCATCCCACAGGGGCAAGGCCATGGTAGCCGTCGCTGGCCGCGTCAAAATAGGGGAAGACGCCCTCCCAGATGTTGGCATCAGGCTGTAGGTCGTCGCTTGGAACATCGCCTCCCGCGCGTGCAGCCCATTCCCACTCCGCTTCTGTTGGCAGGTCGTGGCCCCGCCACATGGCATAGGCTTTGGCATCCTCCCAGCTCACTTGCGTCACGGGGTCCGCATCGTGCCCTTCGATGGTGCTGGCCGGACCGCTGGGGCGGCGCCAATTTGCGTCGGGTGTGAAGACCCACCACATCGAAGGTACCAACTGCGGGAGCGTATCCTCGGGCATGACGAAAACCATCGCGCCAGGCACCCGATAGGCCTCCGGAAGGTCAGGATATTTATCCGGCGGGATCGGTTTTTCGGCCGTCGTCACATAGCCGGTGGCTTTCACAAATGCGGAGAACTCGGCATTGGTCACTTCGTGGCTACTGATCATGAACGCACCCACTGAGACCTCGCGCGCAGGCGCTTCCTCTGGGTAGTGGGAGTTCGAGCCCATAGTGAAATGTCCAGCCGGGATTTCGATCATAGCCGATCGGATATCTGGAACACCGTCCGGAGCGGCAGGGAAAGGCGTGCATGTTGCCGACAGCGCCGCCTGGTTGAAGCAAAACAGCAGGAAAATCGCAAACGTCGACACATAGACCGGCACTCTCCTCGCCAAAATGGCCGCCGTCAGCGATGCCCTTTCAGCCAACTTCAACTGTTGCTCCATTCGCCAGGAGAACCCTGTCCGTTTACACGATCCTTTATTGCCCGACACCCTCGCACTTAATTGATCCGTCAAGCAAGAGCGTTCTCTTCTAAATCTCTTCTTCCGGCGGCAGTTGTCGCAGATGGACATTACTCGGCAACAGTATTTTGCCCAGCATGGACGCTGTCCGTTCCAGTTAACACGCAGGGTCTTTTCTTCTTTGCCGCCCTTCTCGGGAAACCGTGCTCCGGCCTGGCTTTGGCATCGTCGGTCATGGCATCAGGCAGTGCTGCATCATGTCCTCATGTCATCCGGTCCTCGCGTTGAACGCCGGATGAATGCTGCATTTCGTTCCCGTTTGAGTGACGTTTATGAGTTTCACGGTCAACGAGGTCATCACAAGCTCGTCGAACCGAAGTTAGATGTGGGGACATCACATGTACTTCGCCAAGCTTTCGCATACCCTCGCGCCCACGACCACGATCCTCACCATTACTCCGGCTGACGCCTCGTCTTGCAGTTATAGGTTGATCTTCAAGGGTGTTGGCGCGATGGCGGCCACCATAAAGTTTCACAGCGCGATGGCTCTCCGCGTCATTTCGGGAAGCGTCTGGTGTTCTTCTTTAGCGAGAACTGAGTGGGGTGGGCGCATAACTTCCACTGAGAATTGAGCCATGAACACCTCAGGCCTGATTCGTCAGGCGATTGGCAGAGGTGCCTCCCATCTCATCCTGGCCCAAGACAACGCGGCTCCTGATATCCGGAAGATTGAAGGTCGTCGACTCGTCTCCGGCCCCATGGGTCGTGCCGATGACATCGGAGAGCGCTACGGTGTTCATGGCTCCGCCATCTCTCTTCTTGAGGTTGAGTTTGCAGGTGATTCTCTCGATGCGGTGCGGACCATCAATGTCCGGCCTTGCTCCCATCACCACGCAGAACCCGTCCGAAACGGAGGTGGTATCGACCTCGATGACAAGGCTGGCCGAGGCTTCTCTTGTGCTTGACTGCCAGTCTCATCCTGCTTCGGTCAAACGCCTTAGAATAGGTCGTTCACGGCGTATGATTGTTCCGGGTGAGAGTACAACCGTGTGCGGTAAGCCCGGCAAAGAGAAGCACCGTAACCCAAGTCGCGGAGTAAGTGAGCTCAAAACCCCTTCGGATTTCCCTCCAGTATGGTGCCGGTGCCTTCCTCCTCGCCGTCATTGATCCAGGACACCTTGCCGCCGTCAAGCTTCACCTGCCAGCAGGTTTCAGCCTCTTCGTCG
>CAIYXE010000245.1 GCA_903930095.1 uncultured Hyphomicrobiales bacterium | reverse complement strand
GGCGAGCCCGGCGCCCTTCTGGCGCTGCTGCGCAATGCCGGCGCCCAGCTGCCGCACCAGTGCTTCGTCCGGATTGCGGAACTGGCAGCAGACCACCCTGCCCTGCTGGCGCCGCTGGTGACGCGTGCGGAACTCCCCGCATCAGTGGCCTTCGAACTGTTCTGGAACCTGCCTCCGGAACTGCGCCGCATCATCCTCTCGCGCTTCCTCGCCGATTCTCTGGTGCTCGGGAAAATCCTCCGGATCATCCTCGCCGAGGACAGGAGCCTCGCCACCGGCGCGCCCCGCGAGGATGGACCCGTCCCGGCCGAATTGCTCGACGCGGCACTTGAGGCAGCGGCCGCGGGGCGGATGGAAGAGTCCGTGCAACGCTTCGCGGATCTGGCAGGCATCGGCACTGCCACGGTGCACCGCATCCTGTCCGACCCGCATGGCGAGCCCGCCGCAGTCCTGCTCAAGGCGCTGGGCATCAGCCGCGGCCGCTTCATCGAGGCGATGGACAGGCTGAGGGCCAGCAACGCGCAGCCGGACGTGCGCCACCCCCAGGAACTGCAGTCGGTGTTCGACGGGCTCTCCTTCAACAAGGCCCGCGTGCTGCTCAGCTACTGGGACTGGGCCACCCGGAAAGCCGGACCCTATGCGCCCCGGAGCTGAATGAGGCACGGACAGCGTGCCCGGCCCTTGTTGAATCCAGCGGTGTCGCCTAAACGTCTTGCCGTGCAGCAGCCAGATGACATCCCGCCCGCCATGGAAAAGAAGCCCGCGCTCGTGGAGCTCGCGACGCAGATCGTCGCGGCCTATGTGGGCAAGAACACGGTGGAGCAGGCCGACCTTCCGCGACTCATCATGGAGGTGCACCGGGCGCTTGAGAAGGCTGCGGGCGGAGCGCAACCCGGCTCCCCCGCCGCGGCCGAGCTGAAGCCCGCGGTGAACGCCCGGCGCTCGATCACGCCGGACTACCTGATCTGCCTCGAGGACGGAAAGAAGTTCAAGTCACTGAAGCGCCACCTGCGCACGCATTTCAACCTCACGCCCGAGAAGTACCGCGAAAAGTGGGGCCTTCCGGCGGATTACCCGATGGTCGCGCCCAACTACGCCACGTCGCGCTCCAAGCTGGCCAAGAACATGGGCCTCGGACACAAGCGGAAAACGTAAGTTCTTCCATTTTTCGCATTGCTGACTCTTGCGGATCAGCCGTTCACGATTCATAAACGATTCATCTAGAGGGGCCATCGATTCGCAAGGGGCGGCGTTGACCATGGGGTCTGTCAACATAGCGTTCAGGGCACAGCTTGTGGTGCCGGAACAGCGTCAGCTGTATGACTATTGGCTGTCGCGGACGGAAGGCGGCGGACTGCCGACGCGTGCCGACATCAACCCCGCGCACATTCCGCGCCTGTTGCCCTTCATCAGCCTGATCGACGTCGACGACGCGCTGCACCAGAGCCGGGTGCGGCTGGCAGGCACGCGGCTGCGCGACGTCTATGACCGCGAGATCACCGGCCTCCGGATCGAGGATCTCGACCTCGGCCCCAAGCGCGACTACTGGATGGCGGCCTACCACCACACTGCGGTGGACGGAAAGCCGACGCAGGGCATCGTGCGCGGGCCCCGGGTGAACAAGGAACATCTGGTGCAATACTGGATCAGGCTGCCGCTGGCGGCCGGAAACGGCAGCAAGGGTGCGGGCAACAAGGGCATCGGCATGGTATTGTGCCTCGACTATTTCATCTCCGGCCTCGAAGAGGAAGAACGGCAGGCCAATTCCGCCTGACCCCTTAAGAAAGAAAAGAAGTGGCAGGTATTGATTCCTGTAAACTTCCGGCCTACTCTCTTGACGTTAGGAGAGAGTACGCCATGCCCACACCCCCGATTACGCCTTCCACCACGCCGAAACCCGCCTTCAACGACGCCGAAAGCCCGCTCACCTGGCTGCGCGCCCGGCGGGACAGGACGGGGCAGCCGCTGATTTCGGACGCGCAATACCTGGCGGGAGAGCGGCTGCGCATGGATTTCGAGCGCGCCATGCTGGCCCGGCGCACCACCACCAACTGGGACATGGCCGGCGCGGGCGGCCGTGGCGGCGCCAGTGCGGCGGAGCTCAGCGACGGGGCGATTGCCGCGCGCCAGCGCTACGTGAAGGCGCTTGAGGCGGCGGGGCCCGAACTTGCCAGCATGCTGGCGCAGGTATGCTGCCTCTCAGCCGGGCTCGAACAGGCGGAGCGCCTGTTGAACCTTCCACAGCGCAGCGGCAAGGCGGTGCTGGCACTGGGGCTGACGGCCCTGGCACGCCACTATGGACTTTTGCAGCAGGATGGGCAGCGCAATGACGTGCGGCACTGGGGGCTTGATGACTACCGCCCCGGAATTCCGGATGCTCAGCTGGAGGAGGCCTGAAGGGCCGCCTGCGCGTCATGCTTGATGCGCTGGATCATCGAGGCGAAGCCGTTGGAGCGCTGCTGGGTGAGGTGGCCCGCAAGCCCGAGCCTGCCCAGCACCTCGCCGGCATCGGTTGTGAGGATTTCCTTCGCGGGCTTGCCCGAATAGATCATGAAGGCGATGGCGATGAGGCCCTTGACGATCAGCGCATCGCTGTCGCCCCTGAAGGTCAGCACCGGATCGGCGGCGGGGCCTTCGGTGGCAGAGGTGATCCACACCTGGCTGGCGCAGCCCTTCACCTTGTTTTCCGGCGCATGGTCGGCCTCGGGCAGCGGCGGCAGGTCCCGCCCGAGCTCGATCACGTGCTTGTAGCGGTCCTCCCAGTCGTCGAGGACCTCGAAATCTGAGAGCAGCGCGGCAATGGCGTTCAAGGTCGTGCTCCGGTTCTGGGCATCAGCGAGGTTCAGATAGGCCCGGGACCAGTGAAGCTCAACCGTCTTTCTCGCCGCGGCCCGCGGGGCCGCGCCATGCGGGAACAAGGTCGCCGTCCCGCAGCGTCGACTGGCCCAGATCCGGCGGCAGGCCAGCCTCCCCCGTCACCGCGGGCGGCCCGGACGGCGCCAGGGGCCACCGGCCCTCCCACAGGCTCGGGGCCAGCAGCATGCCCACGCTGGCCAGCAGCATCAATGTCCCAAGGTATCTCATCCCAAAAGCACTCCCCGAACCGGCCTAGCAGCGCGGGTGTTGAACGCCACTGAAGGGATGTGGATTATTTTGCGTTAACAGCGGCTTCGCTGTGCGAAGGGGCAGGCGGCGGCGGTTCACGGCGGGCCAGGCATGCCCGGCCGGAAAGGAGCCGTTAACCGCAATCGGTGCAAGCTCGCCACATGGTGGGACCGCCCGGGAGATGGTTTGCTCCCCGGCTCAGGTTGGGTTCGGATCGGCTGAATGCGAGAGAGCGTGCGGAACGTGGGCCTGAAGCGGAAACTGCTGCCGCTTGCCGCATGGAGCCTCACGGCGCTGATGTCGGCCGCGATCGCCGTCAACGCGCTGTTCGGCCAGCCGGACAATGGGCGCAGCGTCCAGGCCGCCCTCGAATCCGGCACCGATGCCGCCGACATGAAGGTCGATTCGCCGGACGCGGGCGCGCGCACCATCCAGCTCAGGCATGACCCCGTCGTTGAGGCGGTGCAGCGCGAGCTTGCGGCGGCCGGATACTACAAGGGCGTGGTCGACGGCGTGATCGGGCGCAAGACGCGGCAGGCGATCAGTGCCTACCAGCAGGCCGTGGGCCTCGCGCCCGACGGCCAGCCCAGCGCCGAACTGGCCGATCACATCCGCTTCACCCGCGAGGTGGCGGAGGCCTCACTCTTCACCGGCACCATCGAAGCCTCCCCCGATGCGGAGCAGCGCGCCACCGTCCGCCGGGTGCAGACGGGCCTTGCCGAACTCGCCTACAGCCCCGGCGCCATCACCGGCGAGCTCAACAGCGAGACGCGCAACGCCATCCGGGCTTTCGAGCGTGACCGCAACATGCCCGAGACCGGCGAGATCAGCGACGGGCTGATGGCGGAACTCGCCAAGATGAGCGGCCAGTCCGAACTGGCCACGCCCTGAGCCGCGGCGCGATGCGGCTCAAATCCGCCATCTGGGTGAGCGCCTTCCTGCGGCGCTGCATGGTTGAGGGCCTGTACGGCGCCGTGGTGCGCAAGGGTGCAGAGGAAGCGGGCGCCGTCTTCGTGATCGTCAACCACCTCGATGGCACCTGCCACCTGTTCGGCCCCGCCCCCGGCGCGTCCCATGACGATGCGGGCGAACGGCTTTGGGTGGCGGAGGCCGTGCCGCCACTTGGGCTTTCCGAGGCGATGGCCATTCTCGAGCGCCGCAGCCGCGCTGACCCCGATCTCTGGATCGTCGAGATCGAAGACCGCGGGGGCACCGCGGGGCTGCAGGTGGCGCGTTAGCAAAACGTTAACCATAGCCGCCTTTATTGGCCATCACGGAAGCGATTTCCCGCATGCCGAGAGCCAATGCCATGACAGTCCGTGCCGGACAGACCGTAATCGAATTCCCAAGGGACAGGCTTCGCACCGGAACCCTGCGTGAACCGGGAGACGGTCCGGCGGAGGTGGTGTTCTTCACCGGTATCCGGATCGAACGCCTGCCGGAGGACGGAGACACCCTTCCCACAACCCGCAGCGGCCTCGGCCGCAAGGGGCGCAGCGGCCGCCGCTGACGGTCTGATCAGGTCAGGGCCTTCCGAACCATTGAACGTGGTTCAGTTCACTGCCGTGCAGCTCGAGCGGGCCACAGCGCCAGCGGCGATGGGGCGCAGGCCGCTTTCGGGTGTGGGATACCAGACCACGGCGAGGCCGCGCGGTTCGGGCGACATCACCGTCCAGCCACTGTCGATCTCCGGCCTTTCCTTGTCGGTGGCCTGGACGATCTGCTCGATCAGGCTCGGCGCGCGCGACAGGCTGACCGTGAAGGTGTTGGCGCCCGACTGGCGGTTGTTCACCGAATAGATCGCATCCGCCTTGTCGGTGTAGATGGTCGTCACCCAGTAGCCGTCCGGCAGGTTGGCGGCGAAGGTGACATCCCCCTTCGAGACATCGAAGATGCAGAGCCCTGTGACACCAAAGCGCGGCAGGCCGGGAAAGAGCCGCGCCTGCTCCTCGGGCGAGAGGACGAAGAAGCGGTTGTCGCCGTGTTCGGCCGCCATGCGCTCCACTGAGCGCGAGAACCACCAGCCCGGAACAAAGAGCGCAAAAGCGGCATGGGCGGCGACGGCCGTGCACAGCGCAATCGCGATCCAGAACAGGTGGCGCGTCACAGGCAGGCCTCCCGGCGGATGGCGAAGGCCGGCGCCAGCCCCGCCCCGCTGCGCGGCAGCGCCGTATAAAGAATGGTGAAGCGCCGCCTGGTGGGCGACTTGAGCCAGTTGCCCGGCCGCGGCGAGGGGTAGACGAGGATCTCCACCGTGCCATCCGGCTGGAGAATGGCGGTGTCACTTCCCGCCGTGGACTGCAGCGGCGCGGTGGCACTTGCCCCGCCGATCACGCTGATGCTCCACCAGCCGGGAAGGGCGCCCGTCGAGACGATCCTGTAGACGCATCCGCCGGTGAGGGGGCGGCCATCATTGTCAGTCTCGGCGGTGGCCTCCATCAATTGCCCGGGAACGGGCGGAAGCCTGCCCGCCAGCAGGTAATGGGCGCGCACATAGTGGTCGCCCGTCTCCGTCAGGGCCGCCGCGCGGCTGTACCAGGGCGTTCCCGTGCCGGCGGGCTCAACACCTGCCTGCTGGATCAGCACGTAGGCACTGAGTGCGCCCGCCGCGATGCCACCGGCGAGATATGAGGTTGCCCAGATGAAGCGCCGCATGCCGGTTTTCAGAAAATGCTGTCGAACAAGGTTTTCTTCTTTTTCTTCTTGCGCTTCGGCTGGTCCTTGTTTTCGTCTTCACCAAAGATCTGCTCGAAGATCCGGTTCCTCCGCCGGGGATTGTCGGACTGCTCGACATTGGGCTTGGGCAGCACGAGCGCTTCCTGCGATGCCGTGCTTGCTGCCTTGCTGGCGCTTGCCTTGGCCGCCGCCACGGCGGCAGCAGAGGGTGCGGCCTCGAAGAGATCGAACATGCCGGTGAGCACGCTGTTCACGTCTTCTTCCGGCGCAGCGGCGGCAATGGCAGCACCTGCCGCCTGGTCCCGCTCGTCGCTGGCGAGCGGCTCCTGCACGCCCGGCAGTTCCGCCGCGGCGGCGGCATAGGTCTCATCATAGGCAACACCCGCCAGCCCGATGGGCTGAAGCCCGCGCTCCGCCTCGAGCATGATGCGCTTCCAGGTGGGCGCGGGGATGAGGCCGCCTGTCACTTCCTTCATGGGCGTGAAATCGTCGTTGCCATACCAGACCCCGGTCACATAGTGGCCGGTGTAGCCGATGTACCAGGCATCGCGGTAGCCCTGGTTGGTGCCCGTCTTGCCGCCCTGCGGCGCAAAGCCCAGGTCGGCGCGGCGCCCGGTGCCGGACTTCACCACGGCGGACATCATGGTGTTGAGTTCCGCCACCTTCTCCTCCGGGAAGACGCGGCGCGGCGGCATCCTCGTCTCTGCGTCGCGCTGGTAGAGGATGTCGCCGTTGGAGCGCCTGATCTCCAGCACGGCATAGGGCTCGGCAGGAAACCCGCCCGAGGCAAAGGGAATATAGCCCGTCGTCAGGTCCATCAACGAGAGCGCGCTCGTTCCGAGCACCATGGGGGCCCAGGTCTCAAGCTCGCCCTTGATGCCCGCCATGTGCGCCGTGTCGATGATGGCGCTCCGCCCGATATCGATCATCAGCTTCACCGGGATCGAATTGTAGGAATGCGCCAGCGCATTGGAGAGCGTGGTGTGGCCCTTGTACTTGTCGGAATAGTTCTTCGGCGACCAGTTGCCGACCGAGACGGGGCCGTCCACCACCTTGTCCTCCGGGGTGTAGCCCTTGAGGAGTGCGGCCATGTAGACGAAGGGCTTGAAGGACGAGCCCGACTGGCGCAGCGCATCGGTGGCGCGGTTGAACTGGCTGGCCTCATAGTCCTTGCCGCCGACGATGGCCCGCACCGCGCCATCGGGAGACATGACGACGGAGGCGGCCTGGCTCACGTGATAGGGCTCGCCGTTGAGGGCCAGTTCCTCGTTGATGATGTTCTGCGAAGCGGTCTGGAGCGGCAGGTTGATGGTGGTCTTCACCTCCAGCACGAAATCGCCGGTGAGGCCCTTCTCGTCGATCACGCGCAGCGTGTCGCGGTAGGCCCAGTCGAGGAACCAGTTGGGGCTGTCGGCGATCGACTGGGCGATCACAACCGCGGGCTCACGCCGCGCCTCGAGCAGCTCGCCCTGGGTGATGAAGCCCGAATCCAGCATGCGGTAGAGCACCGTGTTTGCGCGGGCGCGCGCCAGGGCCAGGTTCTTGTGGGGTGCAAACCGCGTGGGCGCCTTGAACAGGCCCGCCAGCATGGCGGCCTCCGGCAGGGTCAGGTCTCGCGCCGACTTGCCGAAATAGAACTGCGAGGCAGCCTCGATGCCATAGGCGCCACCGCCCAGGTAAGACCGGTCAAGATAGAGCTTGAGGATCTCCTCCTTGGTGAGGCGCGCCTCGATCCACAGCGAGAGGAAGGCCTCGTGCACCTTGCGGCGGATGGTGCGCTCAGGGCTGAGGAACAGGTTCTTCGCCACCTGCTGGGTGAGCGAGGAGCCGCCCTGCACCACGTCATTGGCGCGCGCATTCTGGATGATGGCGCGGAAGGTGCCGATCACGTCCACCCCGAAGTGGTCGAAGAAGCGGGCGTCCTCGGTGGCGAGCACCGCCTTGATCATGGCGGGGGAAATGTCGGAGAGCGGGATCGCGTCGTCCTGCCTGATGCCGCGCCGGCCGATGATCTCGCCCTGCGCATCGGTGAAGGTCACGGCATATTCGCGGCCGCGGTTCCACACGTCGCCGGTGCCGGAAAAGGGCGGCAGCGCATAGGCGAGCAGCACGAAGGAGGCGATGACGCCAAAGGTCATCGCGTCGTCCACCAGGTCGACGAAGACGCGCCTCAGGCCCCTGAGGCGGAACCGCTCGAGAAAGGTGAGATAGGCCGAGTGGCGGCGCTTCAGGAAATCCCAGGTCTCGAACACCGCCGTGCTGACGGCGCCGTCGGCACGCCACAGCCTTCCGGAAACCGAGTGGTGCGAAGGGACCTTGGACACTTTACCGACCGCTCATCATGACCCGAGCCAATTAGTGTGCGATTGTGACGGAAACGGGCCTGCCACACGCCGCAAGCAGAAGGCTACAGCGCCATGGACCGCCGCGCCAGTGGCAGCTTGACTTTCCACCCCGGATCCGTTGCATAAGGCTAACGCCGTAACGTGATGACATGCCAAGTAACCCGCCATTCTGGAAGACCAAGACCCTCCCGGAGATGACGCGGGCAGAATGGGAATCGCTCTGCGACGGCTGCGGCCGCTGCTGCCTCAACAAGCTCGAGGATGAGGATACGGGCCGCTTTCTCTATACACGCGCTGCCTGCAAGCTGCTCGACCTCGACACCTGCCGCTGCACCGACTACGCCAACCGCCAGTCCCAGGTTCCCGACTGCGTGGCCCTGACGCCGGAAAATGTCGGCAGCCTCGGCTGGCTTCCCGCCACCTGCGCCTATCGCCTGCTGGACGAGGGAAAGAACCTTCAGTGGTGGCACCCGCTGGTCTCAGGACGGGCCGAAACGGTTGCTGAAGCAGGCATGACGGTGACGGACGAGGCCTATTCGGAAGAAGGCATCACGATCGAGGAGCTGGTCGACCATCTCTGGCAGCTCCCCAGGCCCCGGCGGAAGACGCCGCGCTGAGAGCCGCGCGTTTCACGCCGCAGGCTGGAAAATGACGAAGATCTTCCTCAGATAGCCTTCCGACTTCCAGCTATTGGGCGTTCCCATCGGCACGAAGAACGTATCGCCCGCGGTGAAGCGCTGGGTGACACCCGCGCCATCGGCGAATTCCACCGACCCTTCGAGAAGGCACATCAGCTCATGGCGGGGGAAGTTGATGAGCTTGCGGTGGTAGCCCGTCGTGTCCCAGATGCCGATGTTCAGCTGGCCCGTCGCGTCGGTGAAAAGGTCATGGGTGTGCTGGACGGGCACCGGCGAGAGCAGCATCTCCGGCGCGGGTGAAGCTGACAGCGCGAGAGGGGCGGAGGGATCGACCTTGATGGTCCGCAGCGGGCCCGCGTTCCGGGCGCCCGAGGCATCATCGAAGATCACGAAGAATTTCCTGACATGGCCGGGCTGCGTCCAGCGGCAGCGCAAGCCCTTGGGAATGATGAAGCTCTCGCCCGCCTTGACGGAGACCGTGCGGTCCTCCTCGACGATCACCACCTCGCCCTCGAGGACCGTCATGAACTCGTTCACCGGATAGTCCATCCAGCGGCTTTCGTTCGCCCCCTGTTCCCAGACACCCGCCGACAGCCCGCGCGGCTTGTCCTCGAACAGCATGAGGCCGTTCTGCCTGGCCGTTCCCGACAGGATGTCGCTTGCCGGGAAATCCTCCCAGGCCTCAAGCGGGGCGTTGCGGTCGAAACGGATGATGCTGGGGTCCGGCATGAATTCACCTCTCATCCGGGTGATCCTAGCGGGGTTCCTTGCACGTTCAAGCGGCACGGACTAGATAAGGCGCTCAATTTCAAGGAGGAACGACCGATGGCTCTCGAACTGCCTGCCCTGCCCTATGCCTATGACGCGCTGGGCCCCTACATGTCGAAGGAAACCCTCGAGTTCCACCACGACAAGCATCACATGGCCTATGTGACCAACGGCAACAACGCGCTGAAGGACAATCCGCTGGCGGACAAGTCCATCGAGGAGATCTGCAAGGCGGCCTTCGCCGAGAAGAATGCTCCCCTCATCAACAATGTCGGCCAGCACTACAACCACATCCACTTCTGGAGCTGGATGAAGCCCAATGGCGGCGGCAAGAAGCTTCCCGGCCGCCTGCAGGCCGCGATCGATTCGGACCTCGGCGGCTATGACAAGATGCGCACCGACTTCATCCAGGCGGGCGTCACCCAGTTCGGCTCCGGCTGGTGCTGGATCGCCAGGAAGGATGGCAAGCTCACCATCATGAAGACGCCCAATGGCGAGAACCCGCTGATGCACGGCGCCTCCCCCATCCTGGGCTGCGACGTGTGGGAGCACAGCTACTACATCGACTACCGCAACCTGCGCCCGAAGTACCTCGAGGCCTTCGTCGACAGTCTCGTGAACTGGGACTACGTCGACGAGATGTTCTCCAAGTCCTGAGCTGCTGCGCGAGCGGTTGGCGGACAAGTGGAATCCTGATGTCTTCTCCCGCTCCTTCAGCGGGAGAAGAGGGGACCCGTGGCGCTAGCAACGGGGAGATGAGGGGAGATAGACGCTGCATGCAATTCAGAGTCCCGCGTTCCCTCACCTCCCCCACCTCTCCCGCGATGCGGGAGAGGACGACCGGCCGGGCTGATCTCAATTGACTGGCCGGCACGCGAGACTGAATCATGAGCGGCCGGGCCCTCGCCCGGCCGTTTTCTTTGCGAGGGGTGCTTGATCTTGGTTCCTGTATTCGACGGCCACAATGACGTGCTGCTGAGGCTGTGGGGAAAGAAGGCGGGCGATCCCGTGGCTGCTTTCCTCAACGGCGACGGCGAAGGCCACCTCGACCTGCCGCGCATGATCAGGGGTGGCTTCGCGGGCGGTTTCTTCGCCATCTTCGTGCCGAGCCCCCATGACGAGGAATTCGCCGACGACGAGGACATGAACCCGCCGCCCGCGCATGACGTGGGCCAATTGGCGGCACTTTCGGCCACGGTCGCCATGGCCTCTCTTCTGTTCCGGATCGAGGAGGCCTCGCAGGGGCGCTTCAGCGTGTGCCGCAGCGTGGCGGAAATCCGCGCCGCGACGGCAGAGGGCCGGATTGCCGCGGTCTTCCACATCGAGGGCGCGGAGGCGATCGATGTGGAGCTGAAATCGCTCGACGTGCTGCACAAGGCGGGGCTTCGCTCACTCGGCATCGTGTGGAGCCGGGACAATGTGTTCGCCTCGGGCGTGCCCTTCCGCTTCCCCTCCTCGCCCGACACGGGGCCGGGCCTTACCGAAGCGGGAAAGGCGCTGGTCAAGCGCTGCAACGAACTGAAGATCCTGATCGACGT
>CAIYXE010000244.1 GCA_903930095.1 uncultured Hyphomicrobiales bacterium | reverse complement strand
TCCGCCGAGCGGCTGCCGGCCGACAAGGCTGCACTCATCGCCGCCCAGCTTGACGGCGGCCCCTCGCGCTTTGCTGTTCTCGTGCTGGACGAGGGAATGGATGAGGAGGGTGCGCCCGCCATTCTCCATGAGCGGCTTGCCTTCCACATCGGCACCGGCGCGTTCGATTCCGTTATGGCGGTGGATATTCAGGCCGCGCGGCGGTTGCTGCCTGGCGTGAGCGTGCCCGGCCACATCATCGAGGGCCTGTGCCAGACGGCGCTGGCGCTCGGCATCGCTTCGCTGCGGCCCGCTGTGATGGCGCTGCGCGCCGCGCGGGCGGCTGCGGCAATCGACGGGCGGAGCGTGGTGGACGAGGACGATGCCCGCCTGGCCGCCCGCCTGGTGCTGGCGCCCCGCGCCCGCCGCTTTCCCGTTGAGGAGCAGGAGCAGGACGCGCCGCCCCCGCCGCCCGAAACGCAGTCCGGCGAGGCGGACGGGGAGCAGACCGCGCCCGCCCCCGGAGAGCTTTCCGAGATGCTGCTCGAGGCTGTGAGGGCCTCGCTGCCCGAGGGGCTGCTGGCGGCTCTCGAGGCCAATCTCCGCGAGGTGCAGGCCAAGGCGGGTGCGGGTGCCGTGACACAGAAAACGGGGCTTACCCGCGGCCGCCCGGCGGGCACGCGCCAGGGCGTGCCCCGGAATGGCGCGCGCCTGAGCCTCATCGATACGCTGCGCAGTGCCGCGCCGTGGCAGCCGCTCCGGCGGCGCCAGTCTCCGGCGCGGGACGGCCTTCTTGTTGAACGCGGCGACTTCCGCGTGAAGCGCTTTAAGCAGAAGCGCCAGACGACCGCGATCTTCGCGGTCGACGCGTCCGGCTCCGCCGCGCTTCACCGCATGGCGGAGGCCAAGGGCGCGGTCGAGCTGATCCTTGCTGATTGCTACGTGCGGCGCGACCAGGCGGCGCTGATCGCCTTCCGCGGCAAGACGGCCGATCTGCTGCTGCCGCCGACCCGCTCGCTGCAGCGCGCGAAGAAGTCGCTCGCCGACCTTCCGGGTGGCGGCGGCACGCCGCTCTGCGCGGGGATCGAGCAGGCGATGCTGGTGGCACAGAATGTGCGGCGCGGCGGCGGCACGCCGCTCGTCGTGTTCCTGACCGACTGCAAGGCCAATATCGCGCGCGATGGATCCGCCAGCCGCGCCCAGGCGCTGCGCGACGCCGAGACGGCGGGAAGCGTGCTGAAGCGGGCAGGCGTGCGCTGTTTGATGATCGACCTCTCCGACGCGCGCGGCGGGCCTGCCGCCAAGATCGCGGATGCCATGGGCGCCAGCTACCTGCCGCTTCCCCATGCCGACGCGGCGCGCATTTCGCACTCCGTGTCCGCCGCGATGAAGGCCTGAGCCATGGCAACCTACCTCGACTGGCGGACGGACGGCGCTGACTGGCCGAACCGGGAAGCCAGCCGCTTCGTCACCGCGGCAGGCCTTACCTGGCATGTGCAGGTGATGGGACAGGGACCGGCGCTGCTGCTGCTGCACGGCACCGGGGCCTCCACCCATTCCTGGCGCGACGTGATGCCGAGGCTTGCGGTGCACTTCACCGTGATCGCGCCGGACCTGCCGGGCCACGCCTTCACCAACCCGGCGGGAAAGCAGAGCCTGTCACTTCCCGGCATGGCCGCCGCCGTCGCCCTGCTGCTGCTTGAACTGAAGCTCGACCCGGTGCGCGCCGCGGGCCATTCGGCGGGTGCTGCGATCCTCGTGCGCATGGCGGTGGAGCGGCTGTTTGCGCCCGCCGACATCGTGAGCTTCAACGGCGCCTTCTTCCCGGTGAGCGGCGTTGCCGGGCAATTCTTCTCACCACTCGCCAAGGCGGTGGCGGGCGCCTCGCTGTTACAGCGCATGTTCGCGCGCATGGCGGACAAGAAGGCGGTGGACCGCCTGCTGCGCGATACGGGCTCCGTCATAAGTGAGGAGGGTGTTCTCCTCTATCAGCGGCTGTTCTCCAACGAGGGCCATGTGGCGGGCACGCTCGGCATGATGGCGGCCTGGGACCTCCACTGGGTATCCCAGGACCTGCGCAATCTGGGAGCCCCGCTCTACCTGGTCCGCGCGCTGAAAGACCGTACGATCCAGCCCGCGGACGCGGTGAAGGCCGCGAAACTGACGCCCAAGGGCATCATCATCGACATGCCGGGCCTCGGACACCTCGCGCATGAGGAGGACCCAGCCGCCGCCGCCGCGATCATCGCCGCGCCGGACGCCGCAGGCCTGCGCTGAGGCGGAATGCCTCTTGCGCATTTCTCTCTGACAGTTTCTAATGTCAATCCATGTTTACACCGTTCGAGCATCGCCCGCCTGACAGCGCGACGGACAATCGTCCGCACGCCGCAGTGATCGGCAGCGGTCTGGGCGGGCTTGCGGCGGCGATCCGGCTTGGGGCACGTGGCTATCGCGTCACGGTGTTCGAGAAGCTGGACCAGCCCGGCGGGCGCGCCTCGGTGTTCCGGCAGGACGGCTTCACCTTCGATGCCGGCCCCACCATCATCACCGCGCCCTTCATCCTCGACGAGCTGTGGGCACAGGCGGGTGCGAGGTTCTCGGACGACGTCACGCTGACGCCGCTCCATCCCTTCTACGACATCCGCTTCGACGACGGCACGGTGATGAGCTGCTCGGCTGACCCTGAGGCCATGCGCGCGGAGGTTCGCCGCATCTCTCCGGGTGATGTGGCGGGCTATGACACCTTCATGGCCGAGAGCGAGCGCATCTACCGCATCGGGTTCGAGCAGCTGGGGCATGTTCCCTTCGGCTCGCCGGTGGATATGCTGAAGATCGCGCCCGACCTTTTGCGGCTTGGCGCCTGGCGCACCGTGCACCAGCATGTGGCAGCGCGGGTGAAGCACCCCAAGATCCGCATGGCGCTGAGCTTCCATCCGCTGTTCATCGGCGGCAATCCGTTCAAGGTCACAGCCATTTATTCGATGATCGCCCATCTCGAGCGCGAATATGGCGTGCATTGGGCCAAGGGCGGCACCGGCCAGCTGGTGAGGGCCATGGCGAAGCTCATCGAGCGCCAGGGCGGCGCCATCGCGCTCAACAGCGGCGTTGACGAGATCACCTGCGAGGGCAACCGCGCCTCGGGCGTCAGGCTGGAGGATGGCCGCGAGGTCAAGGCGTCCATCGTCGTCTCCAACGCCGAGACCGCCCACACCTACCTGAAGCTGCTGCGCAACGCCCCGCGCAAGCGCTGGTCAGACGCGAAGCTGAAGCGCGCACGCTATTCCATGAGCCTTTTCGTGTGGTACTTCGGCACAAACCGTCAGTATGCGGACGTTCGTCACCACACCATCATGATGGGCCCGCGCTACCGGGAACTCTTGCACGACATCTTCGAGCGCAAGCACCTGGCGGGGGACTTCAGCCTCTACCTTCACCGTCCGACGGCGTCCGACCCGTCGCTGGCGCCTGCGGGCTGCGAGTCCTTCTACGTGCTCTCGCCCGTGCCGCACCAGGACTCAGGCATCGACTGGACAAGGCGCGCGGCCTCCTACCGCGACGCCATCGCCGCGCATCTCGAGGCCACCGTGCTGCCGGGCCT
>CAIYXE010000243.1 GCA_903930095.1 uncultured Hyphomicrobiales bacterium | reverse complement strand
CAGCGGGAAACCCGCTTACTTGTTCAGGAAGCCGAACTTCTGATTGAACTTGGAGACGCGGCCGCCGCGGTCGAGCAGCGTCTGCTGGCCGCCGGTCCATGCGGGGTGCGACTTGGGGTCGATGTCGAGGTTCATCGTATCGCCCGCCTTGCCCCAGGTGGTGCGGGTCTGGAAGGTGCTGCCGTCGGTCATGACCACGTTGATCATGTGATAGTCGGGGTGGATGCCTTGCTTCATGGCCAAAACTCTCTCGTGTGGCGGGTGAGTCCCGCGCAGGACAGGTCGAAATCCGGGTTCGGCGGGGCCTATACAGGAGATGGCGGGGAGAGGCAAGTCCGGCCGGACGCCGGCATTCTGCACCAAGCTGACGCAGTCCGCCCCGCTTCCATTCTGCCAGCCATCGGCTAGAACACAGTTCCATGAGCAGTCCCTATGAAGACGAGGCCCGGCGCAGGCCCAGGGGTCGGAATCTCCGGCCGCTGCTGCGCCTCACCCCATTCCTGCGCCGCTACAAGCTGCAGATGGTGATGGCCGTGCTGGCGCTTCTGGCGGCGGCGGGCGCCACGCTTGCCGTGCCGGTGGCCGTCCGGCGCATCATCGACAATGGGTTCACGACCGAGAACGCAGCACTTGTCGACCGCTACTTCATGGCCATGATGGCAGTGGTTGTGGTGCTGGCGCTGGGCTCGGCGCTGCGGTTCTACTTTGTGATGTGGATCGGCGAGCGCGTGGTGGCGGATGTGCGCGACGCCGTGTTCAGCCATCTCCTCAAGCTCAGCCCCGGCTTCTTCGAAACCCAGCGCACGGGCGAGGTGGTCTCCCGCCTCACCGCCGACACCACCCAGATCAAGGCTGCCTTCTCATCCACCGCCTCGATCGCGCTCCGCAACGTGGTGATGCTGCTCGGCACCATCGTGATGATGGTGGCAACCAGCCCGAAGCTTGCCGGGCTGTCTCTCCTTGCGCTGCCGCTGGTCGTGGTGCCGCTCGTCATCTACGGGCGCCGTGTGAGGAACCTGTCGCGGGACGCACAGGACACGCTTGCCTCCTCCGCCGCCTTCGCGCAGGAACGGCTGCAGGCCGTCACCACCGTACAGTCGAACCTGCAGGAGGAGACCTCCCGCAGCGCCTTCGCCAGTGCCACGGAACAGGCCTTCGCTGCCGCCGCGCGGCGCACCTTCGCCCGCGCCGTGCTGACGTCCCTCATCATCGGGGTGGTGTCGGGCGCCGTTGTGGCGCTTCTCTGGTACGGCGCCAACGAGGTGATTTCGGGCAGGCTCACCGCAGGAACGCTGAGCCAGTTCCTGATCTATGCCATTCTGGCGGCGAGCTCGATGGGGCAATTGTCGGAAGTCTGGGGCGAGGTTCAACTCGCCGCCGGCGCTGCCGAGCGCATCTCGGAACTTCTGGACGAAGAGCCGCAAATCGCCGCCCCGCCCATCCCGCAGCCTCTGCCCCAGCCGCCCAGGGGGGAAGTGGCGCTGGACGGAGTGAGCTTTTCATATCCATCCCGCCCCGGCACGCTGGCCCTTGAGAACATCTCCTTCTCGGTCAAGTCCGGCGAGACGGTGGCCATCGTCGGGCCCTCAGGGTCTGGCAAGACCACGATCTTCGCACTCGCCCAGCGCTTCTTCGATCCCCAGAAGGGCAGCGTGCTGGTCGACGGCGTGGATGTCCGTAAAGCCGACCCCCAGGAGGTGCGCGCGCGCATCGCCGTCGTACCGCAGGAGACCGTGGTGTTCTCCGGCAGCGTCTTCGACAATATCCGCTTCGGCAAGCCGGAGGCGCCGGAGGAGGAGGTGCGTGCGGCGGCGCGCGCGGCACGGGTGGATGAATTCGCCGAGCGGCTTCCCGCAGGATACAACACGCAAGTGGGCGAGCGCGGCGTGACGCTGTCGGGCGGGCAGCGCCAGCGCATTGCGATTGCCCGCGCCATCCTGCGCGATGCGCCGATCCTGCTGCTGGACGAGGCGACGAGCGCACTCGACTCCGAGAGCGAGCATTTCATCCAGCAGGCGATCGAGAAGCTCACCGCCAACCGCACAACGCTGGTGATCGCCCATCGCCTGGCCACCGTGCGCAATGCCGACCGCATTCTGGTGCTCGAGAACGGGCAGCTGATCGCAGAAGGCAGCCACGCGGAACTCATCACCACCAGCCCGCTCTATGCGAGGCTGTCAAAGCTGCAGTTCTCAGCACCAGCAGACGCGTGAGCGTGCGCCCCGTCAGCGCTCGGTGAGCTTCAGCTCGATCCTGCGGTTTCTCGACTTCGCCTCCTCCGTCGAGCCGGGGTCGATGGGCTGGAACTCGCCGAAGCCCGCCGCGACCAGGTGCTGAGGCGACACGCCATTGGCGATGAGGAAGTTGACGACAGCGATGGCGCGCGCCGCCGACAGCTCCCAGTTGGAGCGGAACTGCGCCGACTGGATGGGGTCTGCGTCGGTGTGGCCGTCAACCCGCAGCACCCAGGCGATATCGGGCGGAATTTCGCTCTCGAGCTGACGCACGGCTTCCGCCAGCTTCTGCATTTCGGCCTGACCCTCGGCATTGAGTTCGGCGCGGCCTTTTTCGAACAGCACTTCTGCCTGGAACACGAAGCGGTCGCCCACCACCAGGATGTCGGAGCGCTGAGACAGGATCTGCCGAAGTCTGCCGAAGAATTCCGAACGATAGCGCGTGAGCTCCTGCACGCGCTGGGCCAGTGCGGAATTGAGCCTGCGGCCGAGGTCGGCGACCTGTGCTTCGGAGGCACGGTTCTTGGTTTCGGCATCGCTCAGCAACGCGTTCAGCGTCTGCAACTGGCGGCGCATGGCGGCGATCTGCTGGTTCAGCAGCTCAACCCTGGCAAGCGCTTCTGAGGAAATCTGCTTTTCCTTGTCGAGCGTGGTCTGCAACCCGCTGATCGCAAGGCTGGCGCTGTTGCCTTCCTGTCCGGCGGTCGCGAGAAGGGCGGAGAGATCGGCATTCTTGTTCTGCTCGGCGGCGACATCGTCCTGCAGCGACAGGAGGTTTGCCTCCACATCCTGCTTCGCCGCCTTCTCGAGGGCGAGCAACTGGGTGAGCTCCGCGATCTGCGCACGCAGCTGGCCAAGCGCTGAATCCTGACCCGATATCTCACGCGCCAGAAGGAACTGCGCCACCATGAACACCGACAGGAGGAAGGTGATGACGAGCAGGAGCTGCGCCATCGCGTCCACGAAGCCAGGCCAGTAGGCCTCCTCCGATCCGCGCCCGCGCCGCCTGGAGAGACCCGCCATTTAAGGACGCTCGTCCTCGGTGCGCGTCCTGGCAGCGCCACGGGCCAGAGGCCCCGTGGCGCGGATCAGGAGGCGCTGGATTTCGTTCTGCTGGGTCTGCTGGCCCTGCGCCCACTGGCGCACCAGCTTCTGCTCCTCGCGCATCTGCGCCACGAGATTGGCCACGGCATCGGCAAGCTGCTCGATCGATTCCGCACCGCCTTCGACGGTGGTGGTCGATCCGCCACCGGCGGCGGGCTTGTTGTTCTCGAGCGTGAAGGTGAGCCTTTCCACCGCACGCTGGAGCGACTGCAGTTCCGTGCGCAGCAACTGCGGCGCGATGCCCGAGACCGGCGCGGCGGAGGTGTTCTGGACGTCGCCTGCCTCAATGTCGGTCATGGAGGACAGCCAGTCCTCGAGATCGGTGTAGAAGCGGTTCTGGGCCTGGGCCGCCTTGAGGTCGAGAAAGCCGAGGATCAGCGATCCGGCCAGTCCGAACAGCGATGACGAGAACGACAATCCCATGCCCTTGAGCGGCGCCTGCAGGCCCTGCTTCAGCTGGTCGAACAGCGTGGCTGACTGGGCGGCCGTCACGTCGAGGCCCTCAATGGCGCCGCCGATCGAGCGCACCGTCTCCAGCAGGCCCCAGAAGGTGCCGAGAAGGCCAAGGAAGATCAGCAGCCCCACGAGATAGCGCGACATGTCTCGCGATTCGTCGAGGCGGGAGGCCAGCGAGTCGAGAAGGGAGCGCATCGACACCGGCGAGAGCACCATGTCCTTGCGGTTCTTCAGCATCATGGCCATGGGGGCGATGAGTTCTGGCGGCTTGGACGGATCTTCCTTGTCGCCACCGCGGAAGCGGTTGACCCAGTTCACCTCCTTGAACAGGCGCACGACCATGCGGAAGGAATGAAACATGCCGAGAACGAGCGTGAAGACGATCACCCCGTTCAGCACCGGGCTGGCCACGAAGGCCTCGTAGAGCCCCGGAAAGATGACCGCGACCAGAACGCCGACGAGCATGGTGAACACCACCATGTGCACGAGATAGACCCGTGGCGGTTCGAGAGGTTGTGTTTCCGCCAGTACAGCCATGTGATGTCCGATTGCCGCCCCTGCTTGTGAAAGGAAATCTAGACGATTGCGAGGCCGAAGGGGAGAGGCCTTCTTAATCCCACCCCGGAGCCCTTGCAGACATGCAAGAAATCAACTCTTGATTGCAGGGCCCCGGAGCTGTGTTTGGCAGCCTGGCCTATGCCATGCTCTTGTTGATCTCTTCCGTCATCTTCTTGGCGTCGCCGAAGAGCATCATTGTGTTGTCACGCCAGAACAACGGGTTGTCGACGCCAGCATAGCCAGACGACATGCCGCGCTTGATGAACATCACGGTCTTTGCCTTCCACACTTCCAGAACCGGCATGCCGTAGATGGGCGATTGCGGATCGTCCTTGGCGGAGGGGTTGGTCACGTCATTGGCGCCGATGACGAAGGCCACATCCGCCTGGCCGAAGTCGGAGTTGATGTCCTCCAGTTCGAACACCTCGTCATAGGGCACGTTGGCTTCGGCGAGCAGCACGTTCATGTGGCCGGGCATGCGGCCGGCCACCGGGTGGATGGCGTATTTGACGGTGACGCCTTCTTTCTTGAGGTGGTCAGCCATTTCGCGCAGTGCGTGCTGGGCCTGGGCCACCGCCATGCCGTAGCCCGGCACGAT
>CAIYXE010000242.1 GCA_903930095.1 uncultured Hyphomicrobiales bacterium | reverse complement strand
TCGGGCGCACCTACATCGTGGGCAACAAGAAGCCGGAATCCGTTTCAATGGCGCCCCTGGAGATGGTAGTGCGGTAACATGCGTGAGGTGGTTGCCATGACGTTGCGGGAGCGCGCGCGCGAGCTGCTCCGGAGGTTGTCCTCCGGGGTGGTGCTGGCCATTCTCGGCCTCGTGCTTGCCGCCTGCTCCGCCGGCTCGATCCTGACCGATTCCAGCACCGTCAGCATGGAGCCCAAGGGCAAGTCCGTGCCGCCCGTCGCCATCGAGGACATCAAGGGCATTCCGCCCGCCAACCTCGCGGACCTCAAGGCCGCGCTGGCCTCGGCCGGTGGCCAGCATGACATCGGCTTCGTCGAGGGCAGCTTCCAGTCGGGCGTGTTCGGGCTTTCGGGCAATTTCCGGGCAAGCTCGGGCAGCACCGGTGTGCGGCTGGTCTACCAGTTCCAGTTCCGCGACGGTGACGGGGTTCTCATCGACAACATCGACGGTGAGGAGAATGCCGGCCTCTATTCCGGCGCTGATCCCTGGGGTGGCGTCTCCACCGCCGTTCTCGACCGGATTGCGCGGCGCACGGCGGAGGCCATGGCGCGCAAGCTGAGCCAGATGGGCTATGCCACGCGGCTCGCGAACCTTACCGCGCCGCCCGCCGAGCTCTTCGCCATGGCAGCACCCGACGCCCACCGCGAGATCGACTTCGACTCGCTCCACGGCCCCGGCCTCGGCGAGGCCGCCGCCGCCCTGATGGCGAATGCCGGCGACGTGGTGCAGCATCAGGAGATCGAGCCCAGCGTGGCCGCTGTCGCCCCGTTGCAGGGCGAGGCGATCCTGCCGCGCGTCACCCTGGCGGATACGCCCTCCGCCGCCCCGCCGCCTGACACAGTGGACGACACGGCCGTCGCCGCTTATGCCGATCCGCCCGCTGCCAGCACAGAGGCCCCCAAGACCCCCAAGGCCGCCGAGAAGAAGCCCAAGCCCGGCCAGCGGGCGATCCGCGCCGTCGCGGTGGTGCCGGTCAAGGGCTCGCCCGGTGAGGGAGATGCCGAACTGACGGCAGCCATGCGCAAGACGCTCTCCGCCGCAGGATGGCCCGTGGTGAGCAAGCCGCAAGCGGATGCGCTCACCATTGTGGGGCGCGTCAAGGTTGCGGCCAAGGGCGATGCCCAGTCCGTTTCCCTCCGCTGGGAGGTGAAGTCGCCCGACGGCAAGACGCTGGGCAGCGTGAAGCAGGCCAATGAGGTGCCGAACGGCTCCCTCGACGGAGGCTGGGGCCCTGCCGCCACTGCGGTGGCCGAAGCCGCCGCCACCGGCATTTTCGACATCGTCAAAAGCTACCGCTAGCCATCCTGCCCATAAGCGGCGGCAATGGCCGCATGAGTGAAATGACCCTTTGCATGGCGTCATGCGGTTGTTATAGAGCCGCGAACGCTCAGTGGATGAGGGGTTCGGGGCATGATGAAGATCGTGGCAGGCAACAGCAACCGGCCACTGGCGGAAGCCATTTGCTCCTACCTCAACCTGCCGATGACGAAGGCCGTCGTGAAGCGCTTCAACGACATGGAGGTCTTCGTCGAGATCCAGGAAAATGTGCGCGGCCAGGACATGTTCGTGGTGCAGTCGACGAGCTTCCCGGCCAACGACCATCTGATGGAACTGCTCATCATCATCGATGCGCTGAAGCGCGCCTCGGCCAAGCGCGTCACCGCCGTCATTCCCTACTTCGGCTATGCAAGGCAGGACCGCAAGCCCGGCCCCCGCACGCCGATCTCAGCCAAGCTCGTCGCCAACCTCATCACCCGCGCGGGCGCTGACCGCGTGCTGACGATGGATCTCCATGCCGGCCAGATCCAGGGCTTCTTCGATATCCCGACCGACAACCTCTTCGCCGGCCCCGTCATGGTGCGTGACATCAAGAACCACCTCGACGTGGCCAACACCGTCGTCGTCTCACCCGACGTGGGCGGCGTGGTGCGCGCCAGGGCGCTTGCCAAGCGCCTCGACACGCCCTTGGCCATCGTCGACAAGCGCCGCGAGCGGGCGGGCGAGTCGGAGGTCATGAACATCATCGGCGATGTCAGGGCCAAGTCCTGCATCCTCATCGACGACATCGTCGACTCGGGCGGCACCCTGGTGAACGCCGCGGAAGCGCTGCTCGCCAGCGGCGCCAAGGATGTCACCGCCTATATCACCCACGGCGTGCTCTCGGGCGGTGCGGTCTCCCGCATCACCAATTCCAAGCTGAGGGAACTGGTCATCACCGATTCGATCCAGCCCACCGAGGCGGTCAAGATCGCCCACAACATCCGCTGCATCCCCATCGCCTCGCTGCTGGGCGAAGCCATCGGCAGAACGAACCGCGAAGAGAGCGTCTCGAGCCTGTTCGAGTAGGGCCCTCATCCGGCCTTCGGCCACCTTCTCCCATCGGCTTCGCCGACGGGCGAAGGGACTCGTGGTGAGGTTTCCCTTCTCCCGTTGCGGCACGCAATGGGAGAAGGTGGCCGAAGGCCGGATGAGGGTCTCTTTCCGCGGGTCCGTCCCCCACTTGCCCCAGCCGCCCCCATCCGCTAAAGGCTGCCCCGTCCGATCGGCATCGTTCACCCCTGGAGGAAGTCCGGCCGGATCATTCATACTCAGGAGTTTACCATGTCCAAGATCGTGCAGCTCAAGGCCGCGTCGCGCGCCCGGGCAGGCAAGGGGGCCTCTCGCGCAGTTCGCCGTACCGGTCTCGTTCCCGGTGTCGTCTATGGCGACAAGCAGGAGCCCCAGCTTATTTCGCTCACCTACGGCGACGTTCTCCCCCATATCGAGACCGGCCGTTTCCTCTCGACGCTCGTTGACCTCGAGGTCGAGGGCAAGACCGTCCGCGCCATCGCGCGTGACGTGCAGTTCGAGCCGGTGCGCGACTTCATCGTCCACATCGACTTCCTGCGCCTCGGCAAGGAAGCCCGCATCAAGGTGAACGTGCCCGTCCACTTCAAGGGGCAGGACGTCTCCCCCGGCATCAAGCAGGGCGGTGCGCTCAACATCGTGTCGCACACCGTGGCACTCACCTGCTCGGCCAACCTCATCCCGGACGAGATCACGGTCGACGTGTCGGGCCTGCAGATCGGCCAGTCGGTTCACTTGTCCGACATCAATCTTCCCGAGGGCGTGAAGTCCGCTGCGGCGGATGACGTGACGCTCTGCGCTGTCTCCGCGCAGGCCAAGGAAGAGGAAGCCTCTGCTGAGGCCTCTGCGGCCGACGTTCCGGCGACCAACCAGAAGGCGCCTGCCGCCGCTGCTGGCGCTGCTGGCGCGAAGGGTGCTGCTCCCGCCAAGGGCGCGGCTCCCGCCAAAGGCGCGGCACCGGGCAAGGGTGCGGCTCCTGCAGCCGCGGCTCCGGCCAAGAAGAAGTAATCTTCGCAAGGCGAGGGCCAGATGCACCTCATCGTGGG